>DAOUTX010000057.1 GCA_030668465.1 Atribacterota bacterium
CATACTAACAAAGATGATAGGTATTGTCAAGGATTATTTTGCTTATTTTTTTAGAAGGATTTAAATATTTTTACTCGAATAGAATCGCCTCTTCCGGCAATTACAATTATAGTATAATTGGGGGAGAAGTGCAAGGGGGGGGTTCGTATTGCGTATATCGTATTTCGTATATCGTATATCGTATATCGTAGGTTAGCGTAGAGCGTATAGCGTATAGCATCACGGCGTTGCCGTGATGAGGGAAGAGAAAAAGAAAAAGAAATACAAAAGACAGAATAGTTTTGTATTTCATATGTGACTAATTAGATAACCGGTAAACCGGATAACTGGGTAACTAATGCTGTGACTGGCAGACCAAGAGACCGGAAGATGTTAATTTTTGATTTTAAATTATGGTTTTTAGTTTTTAGATAAAGACAATCAGTTTTCAATTTTATGTTTTTATCTTAATTTTAAATTTTAAGCTATGGTTTTACGCTTTACGCTTTTTGTTTTTCGCTCTACACTCTTTCTCTTTACTCTTTACCATATACTGCATACTACATACTATATACTTATATACTATTTAATAACTAATTTTATAAAATTTAACCTTCCGATTTTTATAATCATGCCATCTTCGACAGTCAAGTCAATATGGGGGTCACTTATCTTTTCTCCATTGACTCTTACTCCACCCTGTCGAACCATTCTTATAGCTTCTCCAGTACTACCAAGAATCCCAGAATCCTTGACCAGGTTTACTATCCCTATTTTTCCATCTTTTAAAACATCTTTCTTTATCTCTAATTTTTTTATTTCTTTCGGATAAAGTTTATTCTTAAACACCTTTTCAAATTCTTCTTCTGCTGTAATTGCGGCACTCTGTCCGTGATAGAGCTTAACAATTTCTCTGGCCAATCTCTTTTTCACATTCCGGGGATGTAAATCGTTATATTCCAAACCTGTTTTTATTTTATTAATTTCATCTAAAGAAACATCGGTCACCAATTCAAAATATCTAGTCATGAGACTATCAGGAACAGACATAGCTTTGCCATACATTTCTTGAGGAGATTCATTAATCCCAATATAATTGTTTAAACTTTTGCTCATTTTTTCTACCCCATCTGTACCTTCAAGAAGAGGCAGGGTGATAATAACTTGTGGTTCCTGATTAAATTCCCGTTGAATATCTCTGCCCACTAATAGATTAAACTTCTGGTCTGTCCCTCCCAATTCAATGTCTGCCTGCATGGCGACAGAGTCATAGCCTTGCATTAAAGGGTACATAAATTCGTGGATACCTATCGGCTTTCCTTCTTTATACCTGGTTGAAAAATCGTCTCTCTCCAACATACGGGCAACTGTATATTTTGAACACAATTTTAGAACTTCCGAGAAAGAAAGCTTTCCCAACCAATGGCTATTAAAAACTACTTTAGTTTTTTCCGGATTTAGTATTTTAAAAACTTGTTTCTTGTAAGTCTCTGCATTCTTTTTGACTTCCTCTTCGGTCAACTGTTTTCTGGTTATTGATTTACCGCTTGGGTCGCCTATCATTCCTGTAAAATCGCCAATTAAAAAATAAACATCATGTCCCGAATCTTGAAATTGTCTCATTTTTCGCAGACCCACCGTGTGTCCCAAATGTATATCCGGTGCATTAGGATCAAATCCTTGCTTAACCCGAAGAGGTCTTTTCTCTTTTCTTGATTTTTCTATTTTTTTTATCAATTCTTCTTCGGAAATTATTTCTTCTGTGCCTCTTTTAATTATCCTTAATTCTTCTTTAATATCCATAATAAATTACCCCGTTTCATAAAATAAAAACATTGAATATTTTTTATTATAATTCGTTCCCTTATTTCTTTTTTTCTTGTTCGTTATTCCAAGCCTAATCTCTTTTTGTTCTTAATTAATATAATTAGTAAAGGGTAACCCAAGATATAGCAAGCAATAACTTCCCCTATCCCGATATATAATACAGTTATCCAATAAGAAAAATCAAAAAGTAAATGTAAATAAATGCTTACCCCAAAAGCATTTATTAATACAGGAGGAAGAGGTGCTAATTTAGGATTTTTTAATTTGAAAGTTAAATATGCAGCGATTAAAGTACAAAGACTTCCCCCAATTACATCTACCATTCCTAATCCCCCGTAAATATTTGCTAAAACGCAACCTAAAAATAATCCGATAATTGCTGATGAATCAATAAAGGGTAGAATTACTAAGGCCTCAGCGATTCTCACCTGAATGGGACCATAACTTATTGGGGCAAATACAATATTAAGAACCACGTAAATCGCTGCAATCATAGCTACACGAACCAGATAGTTAAGCTTAATCATATCAAAACATTCCCATAACAAACATATTTAATTTTTGAAATTATAACATAGTTTATTTTATATTAAAAGAGGTAGAATGAAATACGCATCAAGTAACGAGTATTGCGTATCGCGCGAAGATAGAGAAAGAAAATAAATTGAGAAAAAATAAAGAAAAAAACGCAACTATAATCTTTTTATCTAACTATCCCATAAAGTGCACACTAATATACAATAAACCGCTATTCTAATTTTAATATAATTTTATGATATAATGTTATTCAGAAGGGTAGAACCTAGAATGAAAAACGCAAAACTATAACTCAAAACTAAAACGGGAAAAGAGGGTTTTAATTTTGAATTATAGTTTTTAGTTTTTCGCTTTAAGCTTTTAGTTTAACACAATACGCAATACGATATACTAACATAAGGAGTTTTACTTTGTCACCAAAAAATAAACCAAAGAAATCTTATCACATTCCTTTATCCAAAAAAATATTATTGGTAATTATTATTTTTACCATGACATTTTCTATTACTTTTGTCGGACTGTCTACTCTTGATAATCAAAAAATATCAGAAATGGTTCAAGGAAACAAATTTTTAGATGCTATAAATAGCAAAGTATATGATGTTGGTGGTGAAATTATCACCGAATTTTATCAGGAAAACAGAAATCCAGTTCCTCTTTCTAAAATTCCTTCGAATTTAATTAATGCCTCTATTGCTATTGAGGATTCGGACTTTTATAAACATAAAGGAATAAGTTTGCGGGGAATCGTGCGTGCTCAATGGGAAAATTTCAAAAATATAATTTTGCAATTAAATAAAGAGGCTAAACCACACGGAGGCAGCACAATTACCCAACAATTAGCAATAAATACTTTTCTTACTCGAGAAATTAGCTTGAATAGAAAATTAAAAGATATTTTATTAGCCTTGCAAATAGAACGATCTTTCACCAAAGATGAAATTTTAGAAATGTATTTAAATGAAATATATTTTGGGCATGGTGCTTATGGAGTACAATCTGCTGCTAAAATGTATTTTAATAAAAATGTACAGGATTTAAACCTTGCAGAATGTGCGTTAATAGCAGGAATCCCCCGTGGACCTTCTTATTACTCACCAATTCTTAATCAGGAAGTGTCCTTAAAAAGAAGAAATATCATATTAAATAGAATGTTTAAATTAGGTTACATCTCTAAAGAGGATATGGAAAAAGCCAAACAAAGCCCCCTGGAACTCGATTATCACAATAAAAGAGATGAAATTACAGCTCCCTATTTTTCCACTTTCATTCTTTCTCAACTTTTAGAAGAATATGGAGCTAATGTAGTTTATAAAGGTGGATTAAAAATTTATACCACCTTAGATTTAGAGATGCAATATTTTGCTGAAAAAGCACTTCAAGAATCTGGACATGAAGGAGCAATAATAGCCATTGAACCTCAGAACGGTTATATTAAGGCAATGGTGGGAGGTAAAGATTTTGGGGAAAACAAATTTAATAGAGCAACTCAAGCTTACCGTCAGCCCGGCTCTGCTTTTAAGCCTTTTATTTACCTTACTGCCTTAGATAATGGATTTACTCCTAGTAATATTATAGAAGATTCTCCGGTTACTTTTGAAAATGGATGGTCTCCTGAAAATTACGAAAAAGAATTTAGCGGATTAGTAACTCTCAGAGAAGCATTTGAACATTCTATAAATGTAGTTGGAGTAAAATTATTAGAACAAGTAGGAATAAAAAAAGTTATAAATTATTCTCATAAAGCAGGAATAAAAAGTGAACTTCGTCCGGATCTCTCTTTGGCTTTAGGCACTTCTGAGATAAGCCCTTTAGAAATTGTTTCCGCTTATGCTACCATTGCTAACTTAGGGGTTAGAGTAGACCCTCTATCTATAATTCGAATAGAAGATTATTCAGGTAAAATTATAAAAGATAATATTCCTCAAAAAAAGAAAGCATTCAAAGAAGAGACTTGTTATGTACTTATTAATATGATGGAGGAAGTAATAAAAAGAGGGACCGGTTGGAATGCTAAGATAGATAGACCAGCAGCTGGGAAGACCGGTACTACTGATAATTTTGTTGATGCTTGGTTTATTGGTTTTACTCCGGAGTTGGCCACTGCAGTTTATATTGGGAACGATGATAGAAAACCTTTGGGTAACAAAATGACTGGTGGAGTAGTCGCTGCCCCGGTTTGGGCTAAATTTATGAGAAATGCCCTTAAAAACAATGAGAAAAAAGATTTCTTCCAACCGGATAAAATAATTAAAATATCTGTTTGTAAAGAATCCGGGCTTTTACTTACTGATTCTTGTCCGGAAAGATTAACTGTAACTTTTATAAAGGGCACAGAACCTACATCTTATTGTACAATTCACCAGAAATATTTTGAAATACCAAAAGAAACACCAAAAACAGAAGAATATCCTGAAATTAAGAAACCTTATTATGAAGAAATTGAAGTGATTAAGGAAAAACATATAGAAACCGAAGAAAAAGAAGAAGAAACTCTTCAATCTTTAATAGATAAACTTAGAGAAAAATACAAAAAACAAGACGAATAATTATTTCTTAATATACACAACCGTAACTCCAATCCCTCCTTCTTTTGTATCTCCAGTCCTGAATGATTTGATATAAGGAATTTTATCTAACATTTTTTTTACCTCATCTCTCAAGATACCTTTGCCTTTTCCATGAATTATGTACACCGGTGAAACTCCCAACAGATAAGCGTCATCTAAATATTTTTCTAACACAGGTCGTGCTTCTTCAATAGTTAATTGGCGAATAGAAATCTCATTTCTAAAAGTTTTTATTTTAGATAAAGAAAAACTATCCCTTTCGCCTAAACCTCTATCAAATCCATTCCCGATATGGCTATATTTCTCCGGTGCCTTATCAAGTTTATCTATTTTTTCTATATCGAAAATTGAGACTAACATTTTCATATTATCAATTTGAACCTTGCATTTTTCACTTTTGGTAGAAATAGATACTATTATCCCTTTCTTGTTCAAACTCTTAACTAATACGTAATCTTCTATTTCAATATTTTGATTTTTAATTAACCCTTTCTTCGGCTTTATCTTTACTATCTCATCTTTTATTTCCTTGCTAATCGCTTGCACTTGCTCTAACAAAGGACCTTTGGATTCTTTACTTAAAAACTTTTTCTTATTTAATTTCTCTATTATCTTTTCAGCTCTATTCTGAGTTTCCTTTAATATCTTTTCTGCTTCTTGGTAAGTTTTTAGAATTATTTCCTTTTTATTCTCCTCAATTTTGTGTAATTCTTTTTCTAATTTACCACTAATTTCGATACTCTCTTCTTTAGCCACTTCTATCAGTTTTTTTTCCTTCTCAATTAGTTTTCTATCTTCTTCAATTTTTTCAATCAAACTATCTGCTTTAATTTTTTCCTGGGGTAGAAAACTCTGAGCCTGAGAAACTACTTCCAGGGCTAAACCTAATTTTTGGGCAATTATAAAAGCGCAACTCTTACCAGGTAATCCGATAGAAATCTCAAATGTCGGCTTTAAGGTTTCTTCATCAAATTCAACACGGGCATTACATACTCCTTTGGTTAAATATGCATAAGTCTTTAAAGAATCATGATGAGTGGTTGCTATAACCCTGGATTTCTCTTTACCTAAAAAATCTAAAACTGCCATACCTAAAGCTGCTCCCTCTGTAGGATCTGTGCCTGCACCTAATTCATCAAGTAATACAAGAGATTCAAAATCAGCCTCCCTTAAAATTTGAACTATATATTTCATATGAGAAGAAAAGGTACTCAAATTTTGTTCTATACTCTGTTCATCTCCTATGTCACAAAATAGCTTTTTGAAAACAGAAACCTCGCTTCCCTCCGCAGCGGGAATGTGTAATCCACATTGAGCCATAAGAGTAAGTATGCCCACAGTTTTCAAGGTAACTGTCTTACCTCCTGTATTAGGACCGGTAATTACTAAAATATTAAAAGCTCTTCCCAAATTTATATTAATGGGAGCGACAGAACCTTGTAACAAGGGATGTCTTGCTTGGATAAGGTTAATAAAACCATCTTGGTTTAATTTTGGTTCTACTGCTTTCATTTTATCGGCTAATGCTGCTCTGGCATAAATAAAATCAATTTCACCCAGACATAAAACACTATCATTAATCTCTTGTGCTCTTTCTCCAATAAGAGAGGTTATTTTTTGCAGAATTTTTAATATCTCTTGTTCTTCATCCTTAATTAATTGACGGAGTGAATTATTTAACTCTACCACTACAAAGGGCTCAATAAATAAAGTAGCTCCGCTATCAGATTTATCGTGGACTATTCCAGGAAATTTTGCTTTTTTTTCTTGCTTTACAGGTATAA
>DAOUTX010000063.1 GCA_030668465.1 Atribacterota bacterium
CAATCAACGAACATATAAAGATGGGATACATTAAGACCCCACCTTTTTCAAAAATTTCTAACATTAAACATTTGCCTCCTCTTCTTTAGTTTTTAAGATATAAAAATAATTTGTTAATTTTCCAATTCACTAATTGACCAATTAAACTAGTCGTTAGTGAATAGTGAATAGTCGTTAGCATTAAATACAAGATATAGATACAAGATAACAAGTTCACGGTTTTTAGTTCTTAGTTTATAGTTATTAGAAAAAGAAAATGGATTTTCGGTTCATTATAAGAGCTTATAACAATACACCATAAATGTTTGAGCTTTTAATAAACTTGAAACTTGTAACTTGCAACTTATTGTTCCTTCTGCAAAACTTCCAATCTTTCCTTGGCTTTTCCCACATATGGGCTCTGGGGACATTTTGAAATTAGATTCTGGTAATCAGAAATGGCTTTCTCCTCATTTTCTAATATTTCCCAGCAGACTGCCATGGTATATAAAATATCATCACCATATTTCAGATTGGAATACTCTTTTAAATATCTTTCTCCCACCTTAATGACCTTTTCATGTTCATCTTTTTTAAAATAAGAAAGGCACAGGCCGTACAAAGTTTCAGACAGATATGGGCTATCAGGATATTCTGTTATTAGTCTTTCTGAATTGATAATATTATCCATCCAGTTCTCTTCCTGTAAATATATCTGGCTTAATAAATACATAGCTTCTGCCCTGAAAGTACTATTACTGTAAGAATTTATAAACTTTCCCAGTTCTGCTTTAGCCATATTCTTATCCCCTGAAAGAAAATAGTTCTTGCTTACTCTAAACTGTGCTTCTTCAGTAAATTTGCTATCGGGATAAATACTTATAAGTTTTTTAAATTCCTCAATGGACGATCCGTACTCTTTATTCTCCAGATAAGTCCAGGCGATAGCATATTGAGCATTAGCTGATAAACCTACCTCGGGATACATTCCGATAAATTTTTCGTATGCTGCTCTGGCCTTCTGATAATCTTTAAGATTATACCATGATTCTGCCGCCATAAACTTTGTTCTTTGCCCCAAATCTAAATTTTCTTCATCTTCTTCCACTTTGTTAAAATATTCATTTGCCTTCTTATAATCAGTTAATTTAAAATAACCCCACCCCATCCAGTAATAGGTTTCCGAGAGCAAGGGAGATTGAGGAAAAAACTGGACAATTTTATTAAATTCCTCAATTGCCTCTTTGTATCTCTCCTGATTATAATAATAATTGCCTAACCTAAAATATGCCTCCTGAGAAAAATCACTCTGGGGATATTTTTCTCTTAATTCTTCAAATGCTGTAATTTCCCCTTCTTGATCCCCCAATTCTTTAGAGGACTTCCCTATTAAATAGAGTGCTTCATCGGTGGATATTTTCTTTAATTCTGATAATGCTAATTTATAGTTTTTTAAATTATACAAATCCTTGCCCATTTCGAAATGGGCGGACTTAATAAGTTCACTTTGCGGATATTTCTCTATAAATTCTTGAAATTCTAAAATTGCTTTTTCATTATCGCCTTGTCGGGAATAAGTCAAACCTAAATCGAAACTGACTTTTTCTAATAAGGAGTTTTCCACCTCGAACTGCTTTAAGCTCTCCAGATTTTCAATAGCTTTACTATATTCTTGTAAATTAAGCCAACAACGAGCCAATAAATATTGAGTCTCTTCCTTCCTTTTATCTTCTATTTCTGCTTCTAAGATTAAACCCTCCAATTGTACTATTGCTTCTTCATATTTATTTTCTCTAAATAAACTCAAACCATTATAATATTTTACTTCGGAAGCCAATTCGAATCCCGGAAAGAAAAATAATAAATTATTAAATACTTCTTCTGCTTCTTTATATTTTCCAGACCTTAAATAAGCCTGGCCCAACAAGTAATATACCTCTTCTATCTCTTCTCCTTGATATTCGGGATATTTCTCTAAAAATTCCTGGTATGCTTTGATTGTCTCCGGGTAATTATTTTCCTTAAAATAGGATTTACCCAACTTGTGACTGGCCTGTAAGGCTAAATCACTATCGGGAAAATCATTTAATAATTTCAAAAACCTCTTGGCCGCTTCCTCATATTCTTCTAACAGGTAATAACACCACCCACTGCCCCAGAGGGCATCATCGGTATACTCGTTTATTATCTCCGAATCGGTTACTACTCTCTCATACTCTACCTGAGCCAACTTATATTCCTTCTGTTGAAAATAACACTCAGCCAAAAGATAGCGGGCATGGGGATAATCACTCTTTATGGTCAGGGCTTTTTTTAATTCTTCAATAGCCACGATATAATCTTTTAAAGAATAAAATTCATAGCCTAATTTGTAATATTCTTCAGCTTTTTCTTCCTCACTGCTTGCCTTTAATTCAGTTGTCTTTTTTCTTTCTTCGCGGTATTTATCCATCTGATTAAGCTGATAATATGAGCGGGAAAGAAATTGAAGAGCTTTTTCAAATTCAGGATTATAATTTAAAGATTTATTAAATTCTTCGATAGCTTTATCATATTCACCTTTCAAATAATAATCATAACCAGCATTGAAATGCTTTAATGTCTCTCTCCCGTATTCTTTCTCTTCCAGGCAATTATTTAAAAAATGTTTGGCTGAATTGTCGAAAGAATCAATCCTGATAACTTCTTCCCATTGAGAAATAGAATTATCCAGATCTCCTATCTCATAATAGCTTAAGGCTAAATAGTAATGAGGTTCCTTAAAATTGGGATTTGCTAAAATAGATGATTTAAAATAACTTACCGCTTCTTCAAAATTACCATTTTTATAAGATAGATAACCTCTTTCGTAATTTTCATAGGCTCTCCGGCCATATTTTTGGGATTGTTCGTTCTTTTTAATAAACCAGGAAATCTCTTTATTCTGGGGATCTATCCGCAAAACTTCTTCACATTCATCAAGAGAAAGGCCTATCTCACCCATATCATAATAAATCTGAACTAAATAAAGGTGTGTCTCTAACAAATCAGGATCATATTCTGTAGAAGAAATAAAATAATCAATCGCCTGCTCATGCTCGCCTTTAGAATAAAAGGCATATCCTAATCTAAAATAAGCCTGAGAAGCTTTTTTATAAATATCTTTACTTTTCAATTGATTATCTTCTACCAATTGGATAAAACTATTTAAACTGTTTACTTCTCTAATAGTCCAATGGGTTCTGTTGTAAATCTCCGCTAAAAGATAATAAGCTTCAGCATACTTAGGGTCTGCTGTTACTGCCCTTTCTCCGTATTCTATGGCCTCAGCCCACAACTTTTTACTGGGATAATTAACACCTTCATATTCAACAATAGCTTTGTCCATTAAATCAAGACATTTATAATAATTACTCAGAGCTTCAAGAGAAGTGGTAGGAGGTTTTTTCAATCTATTTTTATCTTGAGTTGACAACTCAACATCTAACTCTTTTAAGATGAATAAAACAACCTTTTCTTTTAAGTTAAAAATATCTGTATTTCCCACTACAAAGTCTCGAAAAGCGGTAATTTCTCCGGTGGAGTTATCGTACTTTTTAAGACTTAAAATCAAATTGGGGGGAGAAGAAAGATAGAAATCGCCAAAAAATATTACCTCAGCGTCTATATTCTTACTAAACTGGATTAATAGAGATTTATCTATCTCGGCTGAAATAGGGGACAAGTCATATTTATGGTATAAATCTTCTATCTCTTGATGAGAAGAACAGACAAGAACATCAACCTGAGAAAGATCATCTATCAGCATGTCAGTCAAACCTTTGCTTAACCAATCCCAACCTGATTGTTGAGTGCGATTATTAAAATATAAAATACTTATCTTTCTATCGGAGGCCTGAACAGTCTGTATATTATAAAAAAAACTAATCATTATTGCTAAAACAATAATGATATAAAAAAATTTCAATAAGTATTCTTCTTTAAAAAATTCCTTTTTTAAGAGATAATTGACTATTTTAGTCATTAATTCACCTTTGCTTTAATTGACCAATTGTACTAGTTGGCTAGTTAGCTGGTTAATTAGTTGAAAAATAAATATTAAACAAACAATTATTTAATAAATTAACTGTAAATCGAAAATTTATATTTGAAACTAACGATTAATACATCTTGTATCTGTATTTATAACTAGCTAACTAGGTAACCAGCCAACTAACTAACTAACTAATTAATTAACCAAATTAATTAATAAAATTATACCTTATTTATTTGAAAAAGTAAAAATGATTTTCTTGATTTTTACCTTGTCTCCCTCTTTGATTCCTTTTTTAATTAAAGCCTTCTCTAAACCCATTTTTTTTATAATTTTCTGGAAATAATCTATTGCTTCCTCATTATTAAAATTGGTCATTGCTACTATCCGTTCAATCTCTGCACCGGTAACTTCATAAATGTCTCCCTTTTTATTAATTACAAATCGAGGAGTAAATTTATACACTACTTCTTTTTTGGGTAAAACCACAGTAATTGTTTCTTTTTCTTTTAATTCATCTAACAAAGAAGAAAGACCATAGATTAGTGTATTTAATCCTTCTCCGGTTAAAGCAGAAATGGTAAATATTTGATAACCTTCCTTATGGAAAGTATCTTTAAGGTAGGCCATATTTTCTTTAACAGAAGTAAGGTCACATTTGTTTATGGCAATAATCTGCGGTTTCTTGGTCAGTTTTTCACTAAAATTATTTAATTCTTTGTTTATAGCCCTAAAACTATATAATGGTTCCTCTTTTTTTATTATAGAACCATCGATAATGTGTAAGATTATTTTAGTTCTTTCAATGTGTTTTAAAAACTTATCTCCCAAACCAGTACCCTGATGGGCACCTTCGATCAGACCGGGAATATCTGCTACCATAAAACTTTTTGCTTCATCTACACTAACTACCCCTAAATTGGGGATAAGGGTAGTAAAGGGATAATCGGCAATCTTGGGTTTAGCTGCTGAAATACGAGAAAGCAAAGTAGATTTTCCGGCATTAGGGTAGCCAACTAATCCTACATCTGCAATTATTTTTAGACTTAAATATAGTTTCTTTTCTTCTCCCGGTTCTCCTTTTTGAGCAAATCTAGGGCTCCTCCTAACGGAACTTTTAAAGCGAAAATTTCCCTGTCCACCTTGTCCTCCCTGGGCTACGGTAATCCTCTGCCCATTTTCGGTTAAATCACCTAAAATTGTAGAGCTGTCCGTATCCTCTACCACAGTTCCCAAAGGAACTTTTATGATTAAATCTTCTCCGTTTTTCCCTGTTTTGTTGCTTCTCTGTCCGCTTTCTCCATTTTTTGCCCTTTGATGAGGGTGATTATAAAGGTCTATTAAGGTCCTAACCTTATCATCTGCTTCAATAATTATATCTCCACCTTTTCCTCCGTCTCCCCCATTAGGACCACCTTTGGGGATAAATTTTTCTCTTCTGAAGCTTACGGCTCCATTCCCCCCTCCTCCTGCTCTTACTTCTACTTTCACTCTATCCACAAACATACTCTTCTCCTGCTATAATGAAAATTTTGTGCCAAGCACTTTTTTTTCATTTATTATTATTTTATCTAATGATACTAAAAAACCCTGAGTTTTACAAAAAAACTCAGGGTTGATTGACTAAAATTATTTTCTTATTTTAAGATCTTTCAGCATAAACACAAACTTGCTTTCTATCTTTTCCCTTTCTTTCAAAAGTCACAAATCCTTCAATTAAAGAAAACAAGGTATCGTCATTTCCTCTTCCCACATTTTCCCCGGGAAGAATTTTAGTTCCCCTCTGTCTTATTAAGATACTACCTGCTTTTACAAATTGACCGGCAAATCGTTTTACCCCTAAACGCTTGGCATTACTATCTCTACCGTTTCTAATTGATCCTTGGCCTTTTTTATGTGCCATAAATTCTCACCTCACCCTATTAAAATCTGCTTCTGATTAAATTATTTTATAAATGTTTGATTATCCTGATACTTTATATTATACCTTTAAATTTTTATCTTTTCAATTAAAATTTCAGTATAAGGCTGTCTGTGTCCGGTCTTTTTGCGATATCTTTTTTTGGATTTGTATTTAAAAACTATAATCTTTTTAGCTTTGTCTTGGTTTAGAACTTTCCCAACAACCTTAGCTTTTTCTACCAGAGGTCGGCCAATAATATGTTCTCCATCTTTGTCAACCATTAGTATCTGGTCAAATTCTACTTTCTTTCCCTTTTCCTGGTCTAACTTTTCAATCCTGATAATATCTCCTTCTTTTACTAGATACTGTTTCCCTCCAGTTGCGATAACAGCATGCATTTTTAGCAACCCTCCTTGCCTTATAAACTCGCCATGATTAGGTAGCAATCGGATAAACCGACTACTTTTAGACCCAACCTGTGCGGATATGAAACCAACGCTTATAAAATTTAGCATATATTTATATGGTTGTCAAATTTATTC
>DAOUTX010000072.1 GCA_030668465.1 Atribacterota bacterium
AATAAAGGGTCGGAAGCCGACCCCCTGGACAATGCCTTTGATAATTATGTTTTTTCTATTTTTCATCTCTTTTTTTTCTTACCTGTTCTCTTAGCCAATCGAACCAGTTATCTAAGCCTTCTCCGGTCTGACAAGAAATTTCAAATATCTCTAAGTTAGGGTTAATGTTTAATGCATCTTTTTTTACTTTATCCATATTAAAATTTGTATAAGCTAATAAATCAATTTTATTTATTAAAACCACACTTGCTTTACGAAACATCACCGGATATTTTATAGGCTTATCGTCCCCTTCGGGTATGCTTACCATCACTACCCTATCATCTTCTCCCAAATCAAATCCTGCCGGACAGACTAAATTGCCCACATTTTCAATAACAAAAAGATCCGTTTCTTTAAAATTATAGTTACCCAATACACCATCTACCATATTAGCATCAAGATGGCAAGCTCCGTCAGTGTTTATTTGAGTCACCGGAATATTATATTTTTCTATCCTCTCAGCATCATTAGTAGTTTGAAGATCTCCTTCTATAACTGCAATCTTTAGTTCATTCTTCAGTGAATCTATGGTTCTTTCTAAAAGACTGGTCTTTCCAGACCCGGGAGAACTCATTAAATTAATGGTATAAACTTTGTTTTTATTAAATATGTCTCTGTTTTTTTGAGCTATGCTATCATTAGCTTTTAAAATATTGGTAAAAACTTTTACTTTAGCCAATTTTCTTTCCCCCCGTATAAATATAATATAATCTTGCTCTTCAATTTACAAAATTGTTAACTCATCTGCAAAACATATTTCGTATCTCGTATCTCGTGAATCATATCTCGCGAAAAATAGAAATAGAATAAGAAATAAAACAATTTAACGTAATAGAGAAAAGGGTTTTGAGTTTTAAATTATGGTTTTTCGCTTTTCGCTTTAACTTTTTGATTCAATAAAGAGATTGCTACACTCCGATAAATCAGAGCTCCATTAGACTATTAACTAACGACTATTCACTATTCACTAACGACTATTTCTAAAGTATTTTTCCGCTAAAAGTACTGCTACAAAATCATCATAATGGCAAGAGGGTACTCTTAAGGATAAAGGAATAAGCTTAGAAATGCCTCGGGGCGGATGTGCTTCAAAGTATTTTTTTCTTGCTTCTAAGGTGCTAAATTCTTCCTCGATTAGAATTATCCTTAATCGAGGAAAATGGTTTTTCAATCTCTTTTCTATATTTTTGTAATTAGTGCCGTTTCCTAAAATAATTTTATTTATCTTATAAATATTTAGACTATCTTCAATAGTCCCCGCTATCTTCTCTGTGGGAATAACTTTTCTTTGTAAAACGCTTAAATTAGAATCCACCGCTGCATAGCCACACTTTTTGGTTCCCGGATCAATAGAAATAATTATCTCTTCTTCTGGCATAATCTGTTTAGCAACTCCTTATGTTAACAATTAAATTTCTATCCGTTCAGGATGAGTATAAATATTCATTCTTTTCCCTCGAACAAACCCTACCAGAGTTATACCTGCTCTTTTAGCTAACTTTATAGCAAGGTCTGTCGGAGCTGCCCTGGAAATAACCATTGACAACTTCCCGATAATAATCTTTCTTAAAATTCCTGAAGTTATACGACAAGAGGTTAATATTATTTTATCTTCAGTGGTAATGTCATTTACAAAGGCTTCCCCTAATATTTTATCGATAGAATTATAACGACTGATATCTTCACTAAATAATATTATAGAACCATTTATATCAGCCAAAGCACAACTGTGTACCCCTCCGGTCATTTTAAAAAAATTAGCTCTTCCCTGCATTTCAGAAATAAGAGAATGAATCAAATTACTACTAATTTTTAAAGAAGTATCGACAGATAGAGGGGGCTCTTCCTGTTCTTCTGGTTGTTGGTAACTTCCTATCCATAAATTACTATTAATGATATCTTCTGACGATAAAGAAACACCTTTAATCTCTATTTCCATCAGGTCTTGCTTTTCATTTATATCTAAAGATATAATATCCTCTTTCTTTTGTAAAATACCTGATGTATAGAGAAAACCCAATCCTAGATATTTATATTTTTCGGGACTGCAATTTAAGGTTACTAACTTTTTTTTATTTAGCAAGATAGTAAAAGTAGTTTCTCTTACTACTAAATCTGAAATTTCTTCTCTCTTGTTTCCTTTAATTCGAGCTAGATTTACCTCTACTCCTTTTTTTTCCACTTAATCTTCCTTTAATCCTTGAACTCGTTTCCTTTTATCAGTTCTTCTGCCCTGATAAAGTCTTCTTTATAATTAATATTAAAAAAAGAATTTAACTTCGGATCAACCTTCTTTATTTCTTTTTCTTCAATATACTTAACTTTTAAATAAGGGAAAATTCTTCTAATCGATAGAATTCCGACTTCAATATTTCTCTTTATAACTTCCAAGCAATCTTTACTATAAATGGCACATAAGGGTTCTAAATAACTCTTGGCGTAACGAGGAATAATAATATCGTTAGAATCAATCTTATCCCCCATATATTGGAGTAGCTCCACTTTCAAAAAAGGCATATCACAACCTACTACCAAATTATATCGGGAAGCAGATGCCTTCAAGCCAGAATATAACCCTACCAAAAGACCTTTTTGGTTAAATAGGTCTGATACTACTTGTTTATAAGAGGGGTATCTCTCTGGAGGACCGACTATAATAATATTATCTCCTACTATATGCTTGAGTTTTGATATTACTATATCGATAAGGCGTTTTCCGTTTAATTTAAGTATTGCTTTATTTTGATCCGAACCTATCCTACTGCTTTTTCCCCCTGCTAAAATAATTGCTGTTAAGCGAGGGCTTTCTTTATTCCTTTTAATTTCCATATTATATATCATTCCGTCTCGATTATAAAGTTACAAATTCGTATCGTGTATTGCGTATCGAGTATCGCGTGACGAAAAAGAAAGGCGCAAGAGAAAAAAGAAAATGGGAAAACAAAAGCAATAAATATTCTTTTCTTTATCTAACTACCCCACTAAAGTTTACATTAACTTTTTACTTCTTTGTGTGTGCTCTAAATATTATTTTATTAATGTTTTCTTTATTTTTACCGCACATACTTTATATTCGGGAATCTTAGCTACCGGATCCAGGGCAGCATTGGTAAGTAGATTTGCTGCTGCTTCGTGGAAATGAAAACTCATAAACACCACACCTTTTCCTGATTTTTCAGTAACTTTTGCCTTAGCCTTGATTTTTCCTCGACGAGAGGTTACTTCTACAAATTCTCCGTCTTCGACCTTTAGCTCTTGCGCATCTTGAGGATTAATCTCCACCAATGCTTCTGGATAAATCTCATTTAACCCTTTAGATCTTCGACTTACAGTTCCGGTGTGAAAATGGTATAATACCCGACCAGTGGTAAAGAGGAAAGGGTATTCCTCGTCTGGTAGTTCGGCTGCTTCTTTGAATTCTGCTGCAGAGAATTTTCCTTTTCCGCGACTGAATTTATCTTTATGAAGATATTTAGTTCCAGGATGATTGATATCTAAGCAAGGCCATTGCAATCCTGCTTTTTCTAACCGATTGTAATACATCCCGCCATAAATTGGAGTCAAGCTAGCAATTTCTTCCATTATTTTCGCTGGATTACTATAACTCATATTGTAGCCCATCTTTTGCGCTAATTCACAGATAATTTGCCATTCCGGTTTTGAGTCTCCTACAGGTGCTATAGCTTTTCTTATTAGTTGTACCCTTCTTTCAGTATTAGTGATGGTCCCGTTTTTTTCTGCAATAGTAACTCCTGGTAAGATTACATCTGCTAATTCAGCGGTTTCGGTCATAAAAATATCAGAAACTACTAAAAAATCTGTTCTCTTTAGTGCTTCCCGAGCGTGGTTAAGGTCTGGATCAGACATAGCGGGATTTTCTGCCATAACAAATATGCCTTTAATTTTTCCCTCATAAGCAGCATTTAAAATCTCTACTACGGTCAAACCTGCTTTGTCGGATAAATCTGCTCTCCAAGCTTTAGAAAATTTCTCTTTAACTTGAGGGTCTGTAACTTTTTGGTAACCGGAATAAACATTAGGTAAAGCCCCCAAATCGCAAGCTCCCTGTACATTGCTCTGTCCACGCAGTGGATTAACTCCAGTACTTTCTTTTCCTACATTACCAGTAAGCATAGCAATATTAGCAGTAGATAATACATTATCTGTTCCGGTAGTATGCTGAGTAATTCCCATCGAGTAAATTAAAGAAACAGTGGGAGCAGTTGCATAAATCCTGGCTGCCTTTCGAATATCTTCAGCCGGAACACCGGTTATTTTTTCTACCACTTCAGGAGTATATTTGAGCACAGCCTTTTTTAATTCCTCGTATCCTTCTGTTCTTTGATCAATAAATTCTTTATCTTCTAATCCTTCACTGATAATTACGTTCACCAATCCATTAAATAGGGCTACATCAGTACCAGGTCGTTGTCTTAGCCATAAAATAGCATATTTAGCAAGCTCAATTTCTCGAGGATCGGCCACAATTAATTTTGCTCCATTTTTAGTAACCGCCTTTTTAATTTCTAAGGCAATTATGGGATGATTCTCGGTAGTATTGGAACCAGTAAGATAAATAACTGAAGCATCGGCAATCTCTTCTATGGAATTGGTCATTGCTCCACTACCGAAGGCTTGAGCTAGTCCTGCAACAGTTGCTGAATGACACAAGCGGGCACAATGGTCTACATTGTTAGTTCCCAAAACCGCTCGACCAAACTTCATTAGAAGATAATTTTCTTCATTAGTACACTTTGCAGAAGATAAAACGGCTAAGCTATCATTACCGCTTTCTTCCTTGATCCTGGTAAATTTATCACTTATTAACTGGTAAGCTTCTTCCCAGGAAGCTTTTTTTAATTTTCCATTCTTTCTAATTAAAGGAGTGGTTAACCGGTCTTTGTGGTGAATATAATCGTAACCGAAACGTCCTTTAGCGCAGAGGTTAATCCCATTTACTATACTCTCTGGGCTAGAAGTAACTTTTACTACTTTTCCCTCTCTCACATTAAAATCAAAATTACATCCACATCCACAGTAACTACAAGTGGTTTTTACTTTTTTAAATTCCCAAGTTCTACCCTTCCCTTGTGCTTCTTTATCTATCAAAGCACCTACCGGGCAGACTGCAACACACTGTCCGCAAAATACGCAGTTTGAATTTCTTAAATCGGTTCCTCCCTCGACTATAATCTCTGTTTTTGTTCCTCGATACCCAAAATCAATAATATTTGATTGCTGAATTTCATTACATATTTCCACACATCTTCCGCATAACACACATTTATCCAATTCTCTTACTATAAAAGGGTTGCTATTATCAATAGTAAGCTCTTTTTTATTTTGTTCAAATCTGGATTTCTTTATACCTAAATCATAAGCCAGATCCTCTAAAATACAAGACCCGCTCTTCTCACAGGTCATACAATCCAGAGGATGATTGGCTAGTAAGAATTCCAAAGTCATTTTCCGGGCCCTAGCAACTCTTTTATTATTAGTATGAATTTCTAAGCCTTCTCTTACCGGATAAGCGCAAGAAGCAACTAATGCAGGTATACCAACAACCTCTACAACACATATCCGACAAGAACCAGGAGTAAATCCGAGTTCAGGCATAACACATAGAGTTGGAATTTCAATACCTGCTCCTTTAGCAGCATCTAAAATAGTTATTCCTTCTTCTGCTCTTACCTTGATATTATCTATCGTTATATTTATCAAAGACACTGCTTTTCGCCCTCCTATTTTTAAAACTTTTCTGTCTAAATAATTAAAAACTATCTATTTTTTTACTATTGCTTTAAATTTACATACTTCATAGCAAAAACCACATTGTATACATTTATCCTGGTCTAATTTGTGGGGTTGCTTCTTCTCGCCACTTATGGCATCAGCCGGGCAAGCTTTTAGACACAA
>DAOUTX010000087.1 GCA_030668465.1 Atribacterota bacterium
AGCATTTAGCGTATAGTTTACAAAATACAACTAATATGTAACATTTTATTATTAGCTAACCGACTAATTAAGTTCCATATTTTATAATTAGGAAAATACCCACTTTAAAATATTATATTTTTTACATTGCTTAATGCAAATCAGGGCGTTTATAAATTCAGTAGGAATTTATAAGTGTTTTTAGTGATGGAATTATCTTTTTAGTTTCTTCTTCCCCAAGTTTAATTAATTGTATTTTTATTTCTTTCTCCATATTAGTAGTGAGAGTGCCTCTATAGTGGGGTCTTATAACAATATCTGCCTTATTAGCTGAAATATTATTTAATTCTCCGAGCATTATATACACAGATCTAATAAGGATAGATACAACATTATTGATAACGGGATCAGTGTCTTTTTGAATGTCCCTTAAGTTTACCCCAATAACTATGTCTGCTCCCATTTCTCTTACCACATCCACAGGAACAGGTTCTATTAAACCGCCATCTACTAACATTTTATCTTCAAATTTAAAAGGTATGGATAATCCAGGTACAGACATAGAAGCTGCTATCGCATTAGAAATCCTCCCTTTGCCAATAACTACTTTTTCACCAGTTATCAAATCTGTAGTAACTACCTTAAGGGGAATCTTAAGATCATATTCGAAACTTGCCCGGTTAGTTAATCGGTCAATTTCATCCCTCAGGATTTTTCCATCCATTAAACCTCTCAGCAATTGAACATCTATTTCATCCTTTGATATATCTGCATAAAATACGATGAATGGGGTATCATCTATATTTTCCAGTTTTACATCTTCCCTTGGAGTCATATAATATTTTTCAAAATTCAAACTTAGAGCAATTTTTTCCAATTTGTCTATATCTTCCCATAAAGCATAAAGTCCTCCTATAAGAGAACCTATACTAGTTCCCGCTATGTAATCCAACTTTATACCTTCATTTTCCAAAGCTTTTAAGACACCAATATGAATGTAAAACCTTCTCCCTCCTTCTCCTAATGCTAATCCGATCTTGGGAGCAGCATAAGAAAAAGAAGAAACAGAAGAGCAGAGTAATACAAAAACTATTACAATTTGGATTATTTTTTTCAATTTTTCCAGTATAATTTTATTATAGAAAATATTCATTTAGAGTTAATCCTTTCTTTTTTTTATATCCCTCAACTGATTTTCGTATATCGCATTGCTATATGACCTCATATACTATACGTTTTTAGTTTGTTGATTTACCCTATACACTAAACGCTGTACACTCTATGCTATAATGCGAGATACGATTCACGAGATACGAGATACTAATTTGTCTTCTTTCTCCTTGTTTTTCTTTTCTTTGCTATATACTATATACTATATACTATTTATACTTCACTTCGCCAAGTTTATTACAAATTCCTTCAAAAATTTCAAAATTTCTGAAGATTTAATCCCGGAAAGATCAATTTTAGAAATTCCAGTCAATCTATGTTCCTCCTTTATTAATCTTTGCTGATAAAAAGAAGGCAGCCTGCTTAATTTTGCTTTTATCTTAGCATTCTGCAGATATCTAATAATTAACTTCTTTTCCTTTACCACCAGGGAACTAATGCCTAACTTTCTTAAAAATATCTTCAGATATATTATCTCTAATAAATTCCTTAGCTCCTGGGGATAAATTCCATACCTGTCTCTCAACTCTTCTTTTACCCTCTCTAAATCTTCTAAATCTTTAATCTCAGCCAATTTCTTATAAATTAAAACTCTCTGTTTTGAATCAGGGATATATCCCCCAGGAATATAGGCATCTATTTTTATATCGATAACCGGTGTAATCTCTTTTCCCTTTTCCTTCCCTTCTTTCTCTTCCCTTAATTCCTTAATCTCTTCCTCTAATAAGCGGCAATAAAGATTGAATCCAATATCGCTTACAGAACCGTGCTGCTCTTTACCTAATAGATTGCCTGCTCCCCGAATCTCCAGATCACGCATGGCTAATTTGAAACCGGAACCTAACTCGCTGAACTCTTTAATGGCCTGCAATCTCTTTTTTGCGGTATCAGAAATAGAGCGATAGGAAGGATAAAGAAAATAAGCATAGGCACGCCGGTCAGTCCTCCCCACTCTCCCTCTTAATTGGTAAAGCTGGGATAAGCCAAATTTATGGGCATCATCGATAACAATAGTATTCACATTGGGAATATCTAAGCCAATCTCTATAATGGTAGTACAGACTAAAATATCATATTTCTTTTCTAAAAAATCAATCATTATATCTTCTAACTGCTCTTCTGCCATCTGTCCATGAGCGATTCCGATTCTGGCCTGAGGAAAGAGCCGATTCAAATCCCGTGCTATTTTCTGGATACTTCTTACCCGATTATGAACAAAGAATATCTGCCCCTCTCTGTCCAATTCTCTTCTTATAGCCTCTACAATCACTTTATCATCTCTACGACAGATATAAGTAGCGATAGGAAATCTGTCTTCAGGAGGAGTGTTTATTACGCTTAAGTCTCTAACCCCAATAAGCGACATATGTAGGGTGCGGGGGATAGGAGTGGCAGTTAAGGTAAGAGAATCAATGCTTTCTTTTAATTTTTTTATTCTTTCTTTATGAAGGACTCCGAAACGTTGCTCTTCATCGACGATTAACAGTCCTAAATCCTTAAACCGGATATCATTTTGAATTAACCGATGGGTTCCTATAATAATATCTACCTTTCCTTCTTCCAGGTCGTCGATAACTTTTTTTTGTTCCTGTTTGGTTCTAAAACGGGAAAGCATGTCTATATTTATAGGGAAGGAACTCATTCTCTCCCGAAAATTATCATAATGTTGTTGAACCAGGATAGTGGTAGGTGCTAAAATTGCCACTTGCTTTCCATCTAATACCGCTTTAAAAGCAGCTCTTATGGCTATCTCTGTTTTACCATAACCAACATCTCCGCAAACTAATCTCTCCATAGGTTTAACAATTTCCATATCAGCCTTGACCTCAGATAAGGCTTGTAGTTGATCATAAGTCTCTTCATAGGAAAAAGACATCTCCAACTCTTGCTGCCAGTTATTATCTTTAGAAAAGGCAAAACCTCTGATTTCTTTGCGAGCAACATATAAATTATAAAGCTCCTGGGCTAATTTTTGAATTGACCTTTTTGCTTTTCCTTTTGCCTTTCCCCAGGAGACTCCTCCTAAACGGTAAATCTTGGGAGTTTTATCTTTGATGCCTATATATTTATGAATTAGATCAAACTGGTCTACCGGGACATACAGTTTATCCCCTTGCGCATATTCGATTAAAAGATAATCCTGTTTTACTCCTTTAACGATTAAATTTATAATCCCTCTATATATCCCTATGCCATGTTCAATGTGTACTATATAATCTCCTGAAGAGATATCCATTATAGCAGAAAAAGGTTCGCTCTTACGCCTGGTTAATTTATATCTTTTATTTCTTTCCTTGCCAAATATTTCCTGGTCGGTTATACAAACTGTTTTGAGATTGGGAAGTCTGAATCCATAATTTAAATATCCATAAGAAATGAAGATAGTTGATTTTAAATGAGCATATTCTTCTATCCTTCCTGTAGTAAATCTTTTCACTCCTCTTTCTTCTAAAATCTCCCCTAACCTCTGAGCCCGCCCTTCATTTCTAACCAAAATGATAATATGCTGTTTTTCTTTCTGCCATTTTTCTAAATCTTTAGCAAATAGATCTAAATTCCCAAAATAAGAACTGATTTCCTGTTCTTCTAAAATAAATTCTCTGATATATTCTTTTTTCTCTTCCTGATTACCGGAGATACTTTCTTTGTTTTCCTCCGGAAAATAGGTGAAATTAATTATCTTTTTGGGTTTTAGTTCATCACATATCTCGGAGTAGGTGATGAAATAAGAAGCTGGTGAAAAGATTAATTCCCTTTTATTCTTCTCAATTTTTTGGTAAATGTCTTCAACTTCTTCCAGAAACTCCTCCATTTTTTCTTTAATTAATTCCGGTTCGTTTTGTAATACTATCAGGTCCTCGGGAAGATAATCAAATATAGTGCTGTAATTATAATTAGATGAACCATCGGCTATTAATTCCCGGGAAGGAAGAAGAGTATAATCTGCCAATTTAAGTATCGACCTTTGGGTGTTCAAGTTAAAATACCTGATCGATTCTATCTGGTCTCCGAACAATTCTAATCGAAGAGGGTTTTCGCTGGTTACCGGAAAAAAATCGATAATCCCACCCCGGCTGCTAAATTCGCCTTTTTCTTCGACTATCTCTACCGACCGATAGTTTTGATCTAAGAGAATTTTCAAAAAATCTTCCTTTTTTAAGGCATCTCCTACTTTTAATTTCCAACTTGTCTTTTTAAATTTCTGAGGAGAGGCTAACTTGGGTAGGAGAGCTCTGATATCAGCAATTAAAATATTCCTCTTTTTATTATTGTGGTCGTTCATGGAAAGATGTTTCAAGATATTAATTCTTTGCTGGATTATCTGTGGATCGGAACTGATGTCTTCATAAGGAAGAACATCAAAAGAAGGAAAAAGAAAAATATTCTCTTCCTCATTTTGAGGTTTATTTAAAAAAGTTTTTAAATCCTGATATATCTTTAAGGCATTTTCCTGAAAATCGGTAATAATAAGGTAAGATTTTTTTGTTTCCACTTTTAAGACTAGGGCAGCGATAAAGAATGAACGGGTACTATCCTTCAGCCCGGAAAGTAAAATTTTGTTAATCAACTTCCCTTTTATTATTTTTATTATTTCCTTAAATTCCGCGGATTGATTCCATAGGGAGAATATTCCCGGTAAGTTCATTATTAATCCTTTCAATTTAGTTAGCTGGTTAGTTGGTTACCTAGTTAATTGGTTTAAAATACAAGAAAAATACAGGTTTTCAGTATGCAACTAAAAATTTAAAGGGAAAAGCGAAAAACCATATTTCAAAATTCAAAACTTTTCTTAGTTTTTAGATTTGAGTTATAGTTTTGGGTTTTTCGCTATATACTATATTACTATACGCTAACATACACGATACTAATTTATTCTGGCTCCTAACTACTGATTTTTATCTTTTATTTTCTTAACTAAGTAACCAGGTAACCAACTAACCAATTAACGACTAGTCATTATTTCGCTAACACCGAAGCTAAATCATAAAGATTTTGTTTAATGATTTTTTTCTGACTCAGGACTACCTCTAAATCAGTTGCCTCGATTTTATTTCCAATCAACCCTACCATTTTAGAGGTTTCACCTTTTAATAGATGCTCTACAGCCGCTGCCCCTAAACGGCTGGCTAATATTCTATCAAAGGCAGAAGGTGAACCTCCTCTTTGCAGATAACCTAAAATAGTAATCCGTGTTTCATAACCAA
>DAOUTX010000015.1 GCA_030668465.1 Atribacterota bacterium
AGTTTCTATTACTCTAATCGATTCAAAAAGATAGGAAAACCTGGTAGGCTCTACGGAAATTAAAGACGATCTTAATAAAGCAGTAGTAAGAGCAATCCTTAAAGCTACTAACCGTAGAGTTTTTATGACAGAAAATTAAATAGAGCTTTAGGTCGGTGAGACCTTTATTTTGAACTAACAATATAATAACTGATGTAGCAGTTTCTTGAGCGAAGCGAAGCGGTTTTGAATGTTGTGAGAACAAATAGAAACCGTGGAGGTGCTAAAGATGAAAATTAATAAGGCAAAACTAATCAGCCTATTAATTAGTGTCATGGCTTTATTGTTAGCTGGTGGCGCTAAATTTAGGTGGAGATAATAAATAATCAGCAATAAGATAAGGCTCACCGGCCTAATTTATTTATGCTTGAAGGGGGTAATATAATTTGCCTTTAAAATTAAAAATTTATATTGGAGTAATAACAGCATCAGCTATTGCCCTTTTTATATATTTAATACCTTCTTTACCATTATTGTCTAATATATGGCTTGTACTTATTTTTTTTCTTGCCATATCTGTTTTCGCTGAATTTGTACCAGTTGATCTACCTATGGCAGGAAGTATTACCATCGGTTTCCCTATAGACTTTGTGATAATTCTAGTCTATGGTCCAGTATTAGCCATGTTAATTTCTGCTATTAGCGCGATTATTAGTGAAGTATTAGAGAAAAAAACTTCTTGGTACAAAATAATTTTTAATGCTTCTCAATATGCTTTATCCGTTGGAGTAGCAGGACTTACTTATCAATATGTTGGAGGAGCTGTCGGCTTTCAAAATTTCTTTAAATTTGCTCTTCCTGCTGCTTTATGTGCCTTAACCTATTGTTTGGTTAACTCGTTCTTGGTTACTATGGTTATTTCTTTATCACAAGAGACAAGGATAACTACAGTTTGGAGAGTGAACATACAAGAGATGATACCCAGCTATCTAGCAGAAGCCACCATGGGTTTCCTTATGGCTATCGTCTATGTAGAGGTTGGGATTATAGGGATTTTATTATTTTTCCTCCCTTTATTGCTGGCTCGTCGTTCTTTTGAATTATATACCAAGATGCGGAAAGTATATTTAGATACCATTCGCGCCCTAGCAGCAGCTATTGATGCTAAAGATCCCTATACTAAAGGTCATTCAGAAAGAGTTGCCGAAATGTCTTTAACTTTAGCTCAAGAATTAAATTTGTCCGGTCGGGAGATTGAGAATATAGAATATACCGCCTTACTTCATGATATAGGAAAGATTGGCATAGCGGATGTCATCTTAGGAAAGAGCAGTAGTTTAACCAATAAAGAGTTTGATAAAATAAAAGAACATACAGTTATGGGAGCTAAGATTATAGAACCGGTAGATTTTTTAAAAAATTCCTATAAGGCGATTTATCATCACCATGAAAAGTATAATGGCAAAGGTTATCCGGATGGATTAAAAACTGAAGATATACCCCTATCTGCCAGGATAATTGCTGTAGCAGATGCTTATGATGCGATGGGTTCTGATCGTCCTTACAGAAAAAAGTTTAACAAGGATAAAATATTAAAGGAACTAAAGGACCAATCTGGAAAACAATTTGACCCCGAAGTAGTTAAAGTTCTTTTTTCGGTTCTTGATAGAGAAAGAGAAAAATAAATGTTATATGTCTATATTATAATTATTTCTATTATAATAGGGCTGCTACGTAAAGGTAAATTAAGCAGTTTGAGTCAGATTTCACTAAAGAGAATAGAATTAATAGTGTTAGCCTGTTTGATTCAGGCTGGATTAATCTTTCTATGGCCAAAAAAAGTAAAATTTGTTCTTGATTACAGTTCTTATTTGATAATTTTCTCTTATATTGTTCTTCTGTTAGCAGTCTGGTATAATAAAAAGCTAAAAGGAATGAAGATTATCGCCCTGGGAATAATACTTAATGTTATAGTTATTGTAGCTAATGGCGGCCATATGCCAGTATTATTGAGCAGTTTATATAAAGCGGGATTAAATGACTTTGCTCTTGTATTAAAAGAAGGAAGTTATATTACCCACGCTCTCATAACTGATAAGACATTATTTGGATTTTTAGCCGATGTTATTCCATTGTCTCCCCCTTTCCCTGATCCTTCAGTGGTAAGTACGGGAGATTTTTTAATGTTTTGTGGGGTGTTTAGCTTAATTCAAAATGCAATGATGAAGGAACAGAGTCCAGAAATCAGGAGTCAGAATTCAGAAGATAAAGAATTGTATCCAGAAGTCTAATTAGTATCGAGCAACTCATTTAGAATTCGTTAGCTGGTTACTTTGTTACCTGGTTAATTAGTTAAGAAGATAAAAGATATAATTAAAAGAATATAAATATCATTGCGAGGAATGAACTAGCAAATAAATTTTAATTTAACACCTTGTATCGCGTAAAAAGAAAACACAGAAACAGAAATAAGAGCGTAGTGCTTATTACA
Source organism: Atribacterota bacterium (assembly GCA_030668465.1). GTDB lineage: Bacteria > Atribacterota > Phoenicimicrobiia > Phoenicimicrobiales > Phoenicimicrobiaceae > Sediminicultor. The sequence continues at coordinate 2,471 of DAOUTX010000015.1, forward strand.
TAAAAAAGATTAGTGGACAGAATAATATTTGTTAATTAATGAATTAGGGTTGAACTAATTAACCAGTTAACCAAGTAACTAACTAACCAATAGCGATCATAGGTTAATAATTCGTAAAATAAAAATAAAATTTCAGATCATATAATGAAAAGGAAAAAATAATTATGTTTGATTGGACAAAGAAAATATTTGGTGACCCCAACGAAAGAGAATTAAAAAAACTGCAACCTATTGTAGAAAAGATAGGCAGTTATGAACCAGATATTTTAAAATTAAGTGATGAGGAATTGAAAAACAAAACCCCCAAATTTAAAGAGAGATTAGATAAAGGGGAAACCCCGGATGATATTCTCCCTGAAGTTTTCGCAGTTGTTCGGGAAGTAGCTAAACGAGTTACCGGAATGAGACCTTTCGATGTTCAGCTTATAGGAGGAATTGTTTTGCATCAGAGCAAGATAGCCGAGATGGCTACCGGAGAAGGTAAAACTTTAGTAGCTACCATGCCGGCATATTTAAATGCTTTGAGCGGTAATAGTGTGCATATTGTTACCGTAAATGATTACCTGGCTAAACGAGATAGGTATTGGATGGGTGGAATTTACGAGTTCTTAGGATTAAAAGTAGGTTTAATCCAGCATGATATGAGAATCGATGAACGAAAGAAAGCTTACGAAGCAGATATAACATATGGGACCAATAATGAATTTGGTTTTGATTATTTAAGAGATAATATGGCAGTTCGTCTGGAAGATGTAGTTCAGAGGGGCTATTATTTTGCTATTGTTGACGAAGTGGACAGTATTTTAATCGATGAAGCCAGGACTCCTTTAATTATTTCTGGTCCTTCTGATGAATCGACTAAAATATATCAACAGGTAAACAGGATTGCCACTCGCTTACAGGAGGAAGTAGATTATAAGATACATGAAAAAGAAAAGACGGTTGCTCTAGCCGAAGAGGGAGTTTCGCATATTGAAGGATTACTGCAGATAAAGAATCTATACGATGAGAAAAATATGAATGTACAACATCATATTATCCAAGCCCTAAAAGCACAAAAATTATTTAAAAGAGATGTTGATTATATAGTAAAAAACGGAGAAGTGATTATTGTAGATGAATTTACTGGAAGATTAATGTTTGGGAGACGATACAGTGATGGTCTTCATCAAGCCATTGAGGCAAAAGAAGGGGTAGTAATCGCTCGCGAAAATCAGACTCTTGCTACTATAACTTTCCAGAATTACTTTAGATTATACAAGAAACTTAGTGGCATGACAGGTACTGCCAAGACTGAAGAGGAGGAATTTATCCATATCTACAATCTACAGGTAGTGGTTATTCTTCCTAATAAAAAACTAATCAGGAATAATTATGCAGATGTTATCTATAGGACTGAAAGAGAAAAATTTAAATCAGTTATTAAAGAGATAGTTGAAGTTCATAAGATGGGAAGGCCTATTTTAGTAGGGACAGTATCGATTGATAAATCAGAAACGCTGAGTAGGTTATTAAAGAAAGAGAATATTAGACACAATGTCTTGAATGCAAAAAATCACGAGAGAGAAGCAGAAATTATAGCTCAAGCAGGTCAGGGGAGAAATGTAACTATTTCTACTAATATGGCTGGACGAGGAACCGATATTGTCTTGGGTGAAGGGATAGCTAAATTAGGAGGTTTGCATGTAGTTGGAACGGAAAGACATGAGAGTAGGCGTATTGATAATCAGTTAAGAGGTAGATCGGGAAGACAGGGTGACCCCGGTTCTTCTCGCTTTTTCCTTTCTTTAGAAGATGACCTCATGCGGCTCTTTGGTTCTGATAAAATTTCTGGAATTATGGAAAAATTAGGTATGGAGGAAGATATTCCTATTGAGCATCCTTTAGTTACCAGATCGATAGAGGGTGCTCAGAAAAAAGTAGAGGGAAGAAATTTTGAGATAAGAAAACAGCTTTTAGATTTTGATAATGAAATGGAATACCAGAGGAAGGTAATTTATGAACAACGGAGGATGGTATTAGAGAGTAAAGATATTAAAGAACATATTTTAGAAATGATAAAAGACACTATCGAATATATCTTGAAAAATTATACCAATAAAGAAATTTATCCTGAGGAATGGGATTGGTCAGGGCTTAAAGATCATTTTATGCAAATCTTTTCTATTTCATTGGTTATCCCTAAGGAAGAAATACTTAAATTGTCTATTCCTAAATTGCAGGACATTTTAACAGAAAAAGCTTTTGAAATATATGAATTACGGGAAAAAGAATTTACACCACCTTTGATGAGACAAATTGAAACGATGATTGTGCTTCGGGTGGTAGATCGGGAATGGAAAGACAATTTACGGCGTTTAGATGAATTAAAACAGGGTATAGGACTTAGGGCTTATGGACAGAAAGACCCATTGATGGAATATCATTTTGAAGCCAATAATATGTTTCAAGATATGATCAACAGTATAAAAGAAGAAGTGGTAAAATTTATTTATAAAGTCAGGCTTAAAAAAGAAGAATCTAAAGGAGTTCGACAGGCAAGAAGAGAAGCACCTGCTCCTATGGTTAGTAGTCAAACAAAAAAATCACCTTTTGTTAAAAGGAAAAGATTAGGAGAGGAAGAAGGGAAAAAGAAGAAAAAGATAGGGAGAAATGACCCTTGCCCTTGTGGTAGCGGATTAAAGTATAAACATTGTTGCGGGAAAAATATATAATATTATTATATAAAAATCTTTTTATGATTATTTTACTTAATGGAGAAATTATAAATTAAATTATTTGCCAGAATTCCAATGGCTGAGTAATCTAATTTTGTTTTCAGGAAAAGTGAGAGAATTTTACCAGAATTAAAAAACCAAAATTATGAGAAGTAGGAAAAAGAAAGGGAGGTGGATAAAATGATAGAGGAATTACAAAATAAGCTGGAGCAACTTCATAAAAAAATTGACGAAATGGGGACTTATCTTTGACTTATCTACAAAAGAGAGAGAAGTAAAAAGATTAGAAAAAGAAATGTCCCAAGGATCTTTCTGGTCTGATAAGGAAAAAGCTCAGGGAGTTACAAAAAGAGTTAAGGAATTAAAAGACACTATAGGCGAATTTAATGAGTTAAAAAACAACTTAGAAGAATTAGCAATACTCTTAGAGCTCAACCTGGAAGAAGACAGGAAAGAAATTTGGGAAGAGATAGAGCAAAAAATAAAGGTTTTAGAAAAAGATATTGAAAAAAAAGAATTAATTGTTTTGTTTGATAGTAAATATGATACTAATAATGCTATAGTTACTATTCGGCCAGGTGCTGGAGGTACAGAATCTCAAGATTGGGCTGAAATGTTACTGAGGATGTATCTGAGATGGGCAGAGAAAAATAAGTATATTGCCAAAATAATAGAGATCTCACCTGGTGAGGAAGCTGGGATTAAGAATGTTACTTTTACTATTAGTGGAAACCATGCTTTTGGATATTTAAAAGCAGAAAAAGGAATACATCGTTTAGTTCGGATTTCTCCGTTTGATGCCAACAGAAGAAGACACACTTCTTTTGTCTCAGTGGAGATCATACCTGAAATTGATCAAGAAGTAGAAATCGAGATTAACGAATCAGATTTAAGGATAGATACTTATCGAGCTACAGGAGCAGGGGGTCAGCATGTTAATACTACTGATTCTGCAGTAAGAATGACTCATTTACCCACCAATATTGTAGTGCAATGTCAAAATGAAAGATCTCAATACAGTAACAAAATGACTGCAATGAAAATTTTACAGGCAAGATTGTTTGAATATTACCAGCAAGAAAAGGAAAAAGACTTAAAAGAGGTTAGAGGGAAAAAGAAAGATATTGCCTGGGGAAGTCAGATACGTTCTTACGTATTTCATCCCTATCAGATGGTGAAAGACCATCGAACAGAAATGGAAAGTGGAAATTTACAGGCAATTATGGATGGTGAAATAAATTGCTTTATTGAAGCCTATTTGAAGAGCAAGAAAAAAGATTAAATTATATCTAAGATAGGGCAGGTCGTCCGCAAGTAACAATTGATAGTTCTTGAGCTATTGTTAATGCGGGCTGTTTACCTCTTCTCATTTTTTTATTAATTACTTAACTGGTTAACAGGCAAATTGGTTAATTAACCTAGCTTAAAGGAGATAAAGATGATTAAAACTTATAACCCAAAAGAGACTAAGAAATGGATGGAATATCCCTCCTTACTGGTGGGAATTATAATGATAATTTGGGGAATTATCAATCATCAAACCATTTTATTGGTTTTAGGTTTCTCCTTTATATTAGTTGTGTCTAATAAAACTGAAATAATTATTGACAAGAAAGGGATATTGATAACTACAAAGACCTTGTTTTTAATGAAAAGAAAAAATAGGTTAAATTTTAAAGAGATGGAATCTATAATCATTAAAGAGGGAACACAAAAATCTCTAATCTATTTTATGAGGGGGTGGAAGGGCAGAAAGGTATTAATTGATACTATTAATTTAACTAAATTAATAGATTATATAAAAAACGAAAATCTTGATTTAATAAAATAAAGCGTATATCGCATATAGCAAAGAAAGGAAAGAGTTAATTAGTTACTTAGTTACCTGGTTAATTGGTTAAGAAAATAGAAGGTCAATTAGTATATATTATACAGAATGAATTAAAGGATACAGAATCTTTATTCCCTCTCCCCTTCGGGGGAGAGGGTTAGGATGAGGGGGAAACAAACGCTATACTCAATACGCGATACTCGATACTAATCTGGCTTCTAGTTTCTTTTTTTAACCAATTAACTAGGTAACCAACTAACCAACTAACCATCTTCACTATATACTAATAAATTAAGGAGGAAGATTAATGTTAATCGATAAAAAAGTCAGTAATTTTTTAGATGAACTGGCTTCTAATTCACCAACTCCTGGCGGAGGTAGTGTGGCTGCATTAGCCGGTGCACTGGGGGCAGCTTTAATTTCAATGGTTGGCAATTTAACTGTAGGCAAGAAAAAATATGAAGATGTAGAAGAAGATATTAAGAAAATTATAAGCTCTTCGGAAAAATTACGTTATGAATTAAGTCAGTTGATAGAAGAGGATGTTAAAGTTTTTAATAATTTTATGTCTACTTACAAGATGCCCAAGGAAACCGAAGATGAAAAAAAGGTAAGAGCAGAGAAGATACAAGAATCACTAATTGAGGCAGCAAAAGTTCCTCTTAAAGTAGCTTACAAATGTCTGGACATACTCAGTCTTTCTAAGGAAGTCGCTGAAAAAGGTAACATTAATGTGGTAAGTGATGCTGGAGTAGCGGTGTTAATGGCAGAAGCCGCCTTGGAGAGTGCTATATTAAATGTGAAGATAAATTTGGGAATGATTAAAGATGAGAAAGTAAGAGCAGAGCTTTCCTCTTCTATAAAAGAAATATTATTAAAAGAGAAAGGACAGAAAGAAAAAGTGTTAGAAATAGTAGGGGAGAAAATAGGATAGATGAGATAATTCGGAGATAATATTTATCAAAATAAAGGTCAATGTAATTGATCAATTTAAATATGAGAAAAACTAAAGGGTTAAATATATTTCAAAGTACATCTAAACCTATTTTATTGCATACTCTAAAAAAATAAATAAAAAATATCAAATTATTTTATTAAGATTTAAATTATAAAATTATTCTAACTTAATATTAAAGAAATAAACATTATAAATAAATTATTTTTCGGAAAGGGGAAAAAGAAATTAAAATAAACAAGAGCTTAATTGAAAAGTTATGGAGAGAGAACCCAGAAATTTTTAAATTATTAAAGGAAAGTGAGAATTTAAAAGAGGTCAGACAAAAACTTTTTGAATTTTATAAAGACTTGGAATGGAAATATAGAGAAGGAAAAGAAGAATTACATAAATTAGAATATGCTACCGCCTTAGAAGCAATAAAGGTATTCAATAACCTTATTTCCCTTAGAAATGAGAAGATTGCTGGTTTTAGTACTTTGGATTATTTATGGAGTCTTGCTAAAGATAATCAAGAGATAACCGAAGAAGTGAGCGATAGTTTTTTAGAAGAATTTTTTCACCTTTTCAAAGCCATGAAAGGCAAAGCAGATATTTCTTCGGGCTGGATGAGGCCATTGCTGGAAAAAGATGGGGTTAAAATAGCAGACTTTGCCCAGATTAAAGGGAGAGAAGCAGGGATATCTCGTTCTAATTATTTAGACAAATTGTACGAAAAAGTTCATAATTTTATTGACCGTTATCCTTCCGGATGTGATGATTATCTAATTAAGGAAAGAGAAGAAAATCGCCAAAAAATATTAGATTATTTTGGAGCAACTATAAACGATTGGAACGACTACTATTGGCATTTGAAAAACATATTCCAAGATAAGGATGATTTAGAAAATCTCAAGAAATTAGTTCCTCTTACCGAGGAAGACATCAAAGCGATTGAGATTGCTATTGAAAATAAAATACCTTTTGGGATTACCCCTTACTATCTTTCTTTGTTCGACTTTTCCCGCAATGATCGAAAAAATGATTATCAAGTAAGGTCCCAAGTCATTCCCCCTATACACTATGTAACTTTGATGAAAGAACACCGCAAAGAAAGAGCATATTATTTTGATTTCATGGGTGAACATGATACTTCCCCGGAAGAGTTAATTACCAGAAGATATCCCATGATATCTATTCTAAAACCTTATGATACTTGTCCGCAAATTTGTGTCTACTGTCAAAGAAATTGGGAGATAACCGGACCAATGATGCCCGAAGCAATACCCAGCGAGGAATCATTTGACAAAGCATTAGACTGGTTTGCTAAACATAGTTCCATGAAAGATGTGTTAATTACCGGTGGAGACCCTTTAGCCTTGGGTGATGAAAAGATAAAGTATATTATGGATAGATTATGCCAGATGGAACATGTGATAAATATAAGGTGGGGTACTAGAACTCCGGTAACTATTCCCATGAGAATAACAGATAAATTGGCTAAATTGATTGGAAGTTATATAGAACCAGGAAAAAGAAATGTTTGTATAGTAACTCATATTGAGAGTTCATCCGAAGTTACTCCGGAATTAGCTGAGGCAGTGATGAAGTTTAGAAAACAGGGTATATATGTTTACAATCAATTAGTTTATACCCTGGAAACCAGCAGAAGATTTCAAAATGTAGCAGCGAGGATAGCGATGAAGAAGGCAGGAGTAGATCCCTATTATACTTTTTACCCTAAAGGAAAAGAAGAAACCGAAGATTATCTTGTCCCCGTTGCCCGCCTGTGGCAGGAGAGAAAAGAAGAAGCCCGATTACTACCGGGTCAATTCAGAACAGATGAGCCGGTTTTTAACGTTCCCCGGTTAGGTAAAAATCATATTAGAGCCTGGCAGGATAGAGAATTAATAGGATTAAACAAAGAGGGGCAGAGAATATATTTATGGCATCCCTGGGAAAAGGGCATAGCCTCAGTTGAGCCATACATATATAAAGATCTCCCTATTTCTAAATATCTACAGGAACTTACTAAGAGGGGAGAAGATATCGAAGAATACAAGTCAATTTGGTATTACTATTAAATCAGCTCCCAAGAAGTAAAATTGACTACAGGAGGTGATATAAAAAGTTACAAGTGAGTTAAGTTCGTAGTTTAGAGCAGACTTTTAGTTATCAGAAGTAGTGAATTTAAAAAATTAAAAAATGGAGGCATTGAAATTTAGCTGATATTACTCCCCTGGTAATGTTGGCAGTATTTGCCGGAGCAGCGATAGCCAGAGCTCCAGCAATGAAAGTAGGAATAGAATCTACTAAATTAGCTATTCCAGGATATACATTACCTTTTACGTTTATATTTCACCCTGAGCTAATTTCCTGGAATTTTACTCCAGATTTGAATTTGTTTAAATTAGGATTTTTCTTATTATTGGCAGCAGCAATGTCTATTGGTATAGCTGGAGGTATGCAGGGTTACCTGATTAGGGAGACTAAATTTTATGAAAGAATGATGCTCTTAGCAGGTTCTTTTATGATAATACCGGCAAACTATATAATAAATTTAGCAGGACTTGCTTTAATAGGAGTAACTTTAGTATCTCAGATTTTGTTTAAACAACAAAAAGCAGTAGTTTTGGAAGAATAGAATAGATAAAAATAAAATTGTTAACGAATAATAAATAATTTATAGGGAGATAGCTTAAAAATCATCTCCCTATTTTTTTTGTGTCTATCTACATAGATAGAGCTCAGGAGCCTAATTCGTATCGAGTATCGCGTACCGCGTTAGGAAAATAAAAGTTAGAAGCAAAAAAGGAAAATTACATAATACAAGGGGTTTAATTTATAGGGCCCGTTAGGAAAATTACTAAAATAAAACAAGGTGGATAAATCTGCCTCTAAAATAGAAATGATATACCATATAAAAAATTTTATCCTGCTAACGACCATTCACTATTCACTAACGACTAATCAATCGGTAAATGGGAGAATTAATATTTTTTCTAAAAACCTATTGATTTTTTAAAAATATATGCTATTATTAATAAAGACCAATCCATTAGTCCATTAGTCCAATAATCTACAATAATAAATTAAAAGGAAAACTCGTCTATGAAAATTGAGATTGATAAGAAAAGCGGAATTCCTTTATATCTTCAGATAAAACACCAGATTAAGAAATTATTAGAAAATGGTAATTTGAAAGAAGGGGAGCAACTACCAACTGAAAGAGATTTATCAGAAAATTTGCAAGTTAGCAGAAATACAGTAAGTATGGCCTACAAAGAATTAGTATTGGAGAATATAATACTATCTATCCCAGGGAGGGGAACCTTCCCTAATCCGAAAACCTCTAAGTTTACCAAATCTAAAACGAATAATAATCTATCAAAAATAGAAGAGATTATCGATGTTACTATTAATGAAGCCTTGGAGTTAAATTTTGAGTTAGGCGAGTTCAAAAAATTAGTAAATAAGAAAATAGAAGAAAAAGAAAAATTATTAAAAAACATTAACATAGCTTTTATTGAATGTAATCAGGAGCAATTGTATTTTTTTTCCAAAGGGATAGAATTAGGAACCGGTATATCCATAATTCCCATATTAATAGACGAGATTTATAATGAACCAGATATTTTTAGAGAAAGGATTAAATCTATAGATTTAGTAGTTACTACCTTTTTTCATTATGATGAAGTTAAAAAATTTCTTGCCGATCAAAAGCAGAGGGTTCTCGCCATCGCCTTAGACCCCCTAATGGAAACCATGGTTAACATTGCTCATTTATCTTCCAAAGATAAAAATATTGGTTTGATATGTATTACCGATAAGTTTGCCCAAAGAGTTTTCCAATCTATAAAACAGGCGGGAATAAAATTCTTAAGTTTTAAATTTACCAGATCTCATAATAGAGATGAAGTAAAGAAATTTTTAATTAACACAGATATTGTAATAACTTCTCCTGGAAGAAAGAAAGAAGTAGAAAAATTAATTTCTTCCCAAATTCCCCTCATTGAGTTTGTCTATGTTCCGGATAAAGGTTCCATGAGTATGTTAAAATTAGCCATTTTAGATATTAAGAGAGAAGGGGGCATATTAGAAAAGATATGAAGCAAAAAAAATTGCTAGAAGTTCATCAAAATAATTCAGTAAAAATATCGGTTCGCAGAGAATGGTGTAAATCATGTGGTATCTGTATTGAATTTTGCCCCAAGGATGTATTAGTTCCTGATTATCAACAGAAACCCATTCCTGAAAATATCGATGCCTGTATAAAATG
>DAOUTX010000069.1 GCA_030668465.1 Atribacterota bacterium
GTGTCCGTGTGCCCCCAGGGTATAGGAATAATAGAAGACTGAAAAACTCAATAAATCATCCTTTTGATAATGCACTATATAATAGATGGTAGCAATATATTTTCTTATCTCCCATCCTTCCACTTTAGCCCCTTGTAGATATTTTTCCGATTCAGCTTGCAACATTTCTTTAAAATTGAGGACATCTTTTTGGATGATTTGATTTATCTTTTCTTCTACCTGCTTATCTTTTATGCCCTGAACCAGCGGGAATACCATATCTACTTTCAAAGCTTCATGGTCTTCTTTTATTACCAGATCAGTAATAGATAGTTCCTGACCTATAGGCTTAACTTCTTGTGAATGGACCAGCACAGCTGTATAAATAAAAGTGCTTGCCACTATTCCCAGAAAAATTAATCTTAAAAATAAAAAGAATAATTTTTTCATAACAAATAATCTCTTTTAGGATATCTTCTTTCGGTGTTTAACCGTATTTTATTTCATTTTAGGCTATTCCGCAAACTTATCTTTTACTTCTCCGAATTCTAAACCTTTATCGATTATAAAATCTCTAAAAGAAACTAACTTTTTATCGGGTATTTTAAAACCGGTAACCTCTTCAAATTTCTCTTCCGTTATCCCGTAATCCAGCAATTCCTGAATAGTGGTTCTACCGGTAACTATAAGTCCTTCAGCTTCTTCTACAACTATCTTGGAGAACTCCGAAGCGGTTAAATATTTACTATCCAGATATTCTAATTTAAAAGTATGTCCCTGCCAATATTCTTTTTCTTCCCCGGTCAGTTTATCATTCTCTATCAGATAATTCACGGTCTTTTCCGGCAGATAAAAGGTTTCATCAGAGACATAGGGGATTTTTAAATAAAGAGAAGTAAAAACTTTAACTGTATCAGTCTCAACAATGTATTCTCCTTCCTCTAGTTCTACCGGTGTAAATATCTCTTTCATATCTTTTAGTTGAAATAAATTCGGATTAGTTTCCGGTCTTAATCCGAAAGCTTCTATAACTGAAGAAGCCGATAACTGATAATATTTTTCAATCTCCTCCAAAGTATGTGAGCCCCGCATATCAATGACATCATATATTCCTTCTGCTGTTTTTCTGGGGCTTTTTACCCTGGTGGTATTATAAAGATCTAATTCGCTGGCTAATAAAATACCTCCTCCAATTATAATTATTATGGCTAATAGTATATGTATACTCTTTATCTTCATTTTCCCCCTCCTGAAATACTTTCTTTAATCTTTGCTCCGGAATCGGTCTCGGAATTTTCTGTAGGATTCTTTCTTTCCAATAAAGAAAAACTTAAGGAATTACTAACCGGACAGGCTATTTCATCGGTACATAAAAGACAGCTAATACATTGATGATCGGTGACAGTCTTGGAAGTAGAGATATCTATATTCATCGGACAGACCCGGTCACATTTTTTACAATTTATACAGGTTTTTTCATTCCTTTTTAGTTTTACAATTCTAAAAAAATTAAAAATTCCCAATAATGCTCCATAAGGGCAAAGATACTTGCACCAGGGTCTTTCTACAAATAGAGAGCCAATTAATGTCAGGCCGAGTACCAATAAAGATAACCTGGTAACCTCACTGGACCAGATTTTAAAAAGGGCAAAATATGGATCAAAATTAGAAAACAGCAATTTTCCGGAAATAGCAGTATTGACTACTACCAACATTAAAATTATATATCTAAGATATCTTAAGGGCTTGTCTATGACCGAGGGGATAAAATTATTGTACCTTTTTTTAAATATCTTCCTCCCTATCTTACCGATAAATTCCTCAACTGTTCCAAAGGGACAGACCCAACCGCAAAATACCGGTCCGAGGAGCAAAGTTAGAGAGAAGATCAACCACATTAAAGTAAAAGAAGATTGATGAATTTTTTGTATAAAGGCACCTTCTGTAAAGTAAGTGTAAATGGTTACTACTCCTCCGAAGGGGCATACCGCATGGAGAGAAGGGCTTCCTATTAACAGGGGTGTCAGCCCCTGTTCACTCCGCCACTGATTTAAACTAACTAAAATTATTAGGGCAAAGAAACAAATCTGTACTGCTAATCTTATTAAATCTTTTTTCTGGTTTTTTATCACCAAATGTATCCTCCTTTTTGTTTTTGTAAATATTTTCCATTATTCACTTATCTATATATTTACATATACTTATATATACGCAAAAGAGAGGAAGTTTCTTTCATAAAAATATTTCTACGAGGTAGTTAGATAAAAAGGTTATGCATACATCTTTTCTTTTCTTTTTCTTAATTTATTTTTTCTCTTTCTTAACGCGATACTCGATACTGTTTTAACTCGATACTTTCTTTATTACGGCTTGACAAAAATAAAATTATCTATTATAATATTTCGTATCCCAAATATTTGTATAATAATATTTTTTATACCAAATAATTTATGAAAATATAACTTTTATTTCATTTACTCAGGATTATATGTATTTTTTGTATTATATAAAATAAATCTAAGTTTATCAAAGAGGCAAAAAAGTATCGAGTATCGGGTATCGAGCATATAGTAAAAAGAAAGAAAAGTAACATAGGAAAAAAGATAGGAAAATAAAACAATAAATATTCTTTTCTTTATCTAACTACATCACTAAAGTTTACACTAATGAAAAAGGAGGAAATATAATTATGTCTAAGTCTGAGTTTGAGAGCATTTCGAAAATAATCAATCTTACTAGAAATTTCAACAAATCTATGAGACATAAATTTCATCATTCTATACAGGATTCAGGATTCACCCTTCCCCAGATTTCGGTAATATCGATGCTGGAAAAACACGGGGAACAGAAGGTAAGTGAGTTAAGTTTAAAAATGGGATTATCTGATAGCACTGTATCGGGAATTCTGGATAGGCTCGAACAAAAAGAAATTATAAAACGTGAACGCACTAAAGATGACCGAAGAGTTGTAAAAATATCTTTAACCGGGAAGAGTAAGAAATTTTGCAATGATTTTCGCCAAAAAAAAGAAGAATATTTTACCCGGCTGCTCAAAAAACTTTCTGAGCAGGAAATAAAAGATATAATCAAAGGGTTGGAAATTCTTAACCGTGCACTCGCTGAAGACGAGCATCACATAAAATAAATAAATATTAGATTAGCACATCTAAAACAACGTCTTTTAAAGAAAAAATTGTAATAGGAGATAATTCATGAAACAGTTAACTACTAGATTGGGAGAAGAAAAAATAAGCAAACTTTTGCTAAATTTATCTTTACCAGCAACTATCGGTATGATGGTAACCGCCTTATATAATCTTGTTGATACTATCTTTGTAGGAAGAGGTGTAGGTGCTATCGCTATCGGGGGATTAACTATTGCCTTTCCTATTCAAATGGTTATCATGGCTTTTGCTCATTTGATAGGAATTGGAGCAGCATCTGCTATATCCAGAAGTCTGGGAGCAAAAGATGTAGAAAAAGCAGATTATGTTGCCGGCAATTCCTTCTTGTGTGTAATTATCCTAAGTTCAGCAATAGCCGCCATCGGTCTTATTTTCACCGAACCTATGTTAAGATTCTTCGGTTCAACAGAAACCATCTTGCCTTATGCCAAAGATTATATAACTATAATACTTTGGGGTAGTATTTTCTTTTCCTTTGCCATGTCTTCTAATAACCTAATCAGAGCAGAAGGTAATGCCAAAATAGCTATGGCTACAATGCTCATTGGTGCAATATTGAATATGATTTTAGACCCCATCTTTATATTTATTTTTAAGTTGGGGATTAAAGGCGCTGCCCTGGCAACTATTATTTCTCAATTTATCACTTTTCTCTATGTACTAAAATATTTTTACAGTGGTAAAAGTTCATTAAAAATAAAACTGCGCCACCTAAAACCCAGGATGCATATCATAATCGAAATATTTACAGTAGGATTCGCCGCTTTCGCCAGAATGGTTACCGGAAGTATTGTCGCCATCATTGTAAATAACTCTTTAAGAATTTTTGGTGGAGATATAGCCCTGATAATAGTCGGTATCCTCCATCGGATAACTATGTTCCTGTTTATGCCCTTATTTGGAGTGGTACAAGGAATGCAACCCATTGTAGGTTTTAATTATGGTGCAAAAAAACTTGGCAGAGTAAAAGAGGCGATTAAATTATCACTTCTTACTATCACCATTATTGCCACTTCTGGTTGGTTAATAGCAGAACTGTTCCCCTTTGCAATTATAGGCGTATTCACCCGGGACGCGGAAGTAATAGAAAAAGGTTCCACAATAATAAGGATAGTTCTCTCTGTAATTCCCTTAATCGGCATACAGATAGTGGGTGCAACCCTATTTCAATCTCTGGGGAAAGCAATTCCTTCGTTAATATTATCTTTACTAAGACAAGTTTTATTATTTATACCTTTAGTTATCATATTACCGCGGGTTCTTGGCCTTGAACTTTTGGGTATCTGGATTGCCTATCCTGCCGCTGATATTTTGTCGGTAATCCTCACCACTTTGTTTTTAAGAAGTGAACTGAAAAAGATGGACTTAAGCCTGTGGTAATAAAACCTACCAGGGGACGGTCCTCTGGCAGGTTTTTTATTATTTGATTGCTGGTTTATTCTTATATTTTTTTTCAGATTTGAAGGGTAAAAATAATTTTTCTTCCCGGATATTTCTTTGTTTTAAAATCATAGACCAGTCTAATCCTCTCTCCCTATCTCGTAATAATAATTCAAAACTAATCCTCTGATGTGCTCCTAAATTCACCGCCAGGAGAATATCATTTAGAGTAAATTTTTTTTCGATATAAAACCATAATCTATCCATCTCAATCCTATAATAATCGCTTATAAAACTGAGAAAGATATATCCTTCTGAAGCAAATTTCCTTTTTAACCCTACTTTTTTACCTTTCCCGTGGGTTAAGGCCATCTGCATACCATGAGCATTAGGTGGTAACCCTAATATTCCAGCAACCCTGCTCCAATCCTCTTCTCTCTTTTGAAGGACAAAAATTAAGGGAAGAGGTCTGTGACTATCTCCTGAAAAAAATAAAGCAGTAACAATATCTTCGGGATGGAATCCTCTCTGACGATAATCCATCATTAGTTTAGTATCTACCCCAAAAAATTCACCGGCAACTGCCATTTTAAGCCTATCCAGCCTTAACTCACCCTCTTCAAGAGAGATAGTCGGAGAAATACTAAAAGTCACACAATAAGCGCTGCCTGCCAGTAAAACCAGGATGAGGCCCACAAGTAAAAAGCAATTTATCGTTTTGTAGCCTAAATTATTATTTTGCTTTTTCATCATCTTTTTCATTTTATTTTTTCCTCCTCATTTTTTATTATAAAATAATATTTTTATCCACTGCTATTATATTAAATTTACTCAATAGTTTTACTATTCTTTGACCATTTTAATAAAGTCAAATAAGAAACAAAAATTGTGGTTAACAGCTGTAAAAATGGAGAGATGAATATCATAAGGAATAGCCAGCCAATAAAACTTATTTTTGGCTCGTAAAGAATGAATGGGATCCCCAGATTCACAAAATCGGTGTTAGGATTAAAGAACATGGGGATAGTCCTTCCCCACAATATTGCCATTACAAGAAAAGTAAAAATGGAAGTGACAAGTGCATAGCGTAGTGTTTTTTTAAGAATAAAATTTACCTTCCCTTGGTTTGAGTTAGCAATTACTCTCTTTGTATTATACCAGCCAATAAGAAATCCAAATAATATACAGAAAATTGGTACTCCCATTCCCAAGCCAACACAAAAAATATCGAGGATAACAAAAATCATAAAGATAATTTTTATATCTAATTTAAAAATTTTATCCATAATGATTCCTTTTGTTTAACAAAAACAACTTTTTGAATTTTTCAAATGTATAGATCTATAGAACCAGTCCTTTTATTTTTTATTTCCAATAATTAATCACATTTTCATTCGCAATTAAATTAATCCTGATATTTTATTTTTTATACTTATTCCCCTTATCCCTCCTTCTTTTAAAAAATTTCCCATAAATTCAATTAATTTCTCTTTAGTTTCTTAAAAATAAAAAATAAGCCGATAACCTAGCTGTCATGACTCTCATATGGGAAGTTTTAGATCTATAGCTTTGCGTCCTACCCTTTCGAGTAGTTTGCCTTTATCATGCTTTTTA
>DAOUTX010000162.1 GCA_030668465.1 Atribacterota bacterium
GTCGGACAGACAGGGCAGACAGTTCAGACAAAGGTTTATATAGCCTGCGGCATTTCCGGACAGATTCAGCATCTTGTAGTAATGCAGTCCTGTGATTTGATCATAGCTATAGACAAAAACCCCGATACACCTATGATGCAGATTGCGGATATAGCCGTAGTTGGGGATCTGTTTGAAATCATTCCTGAAATTATTAAGGGGATAACCAATCTTTAGAACAAATGTTCTGATTGCAATAGATACTGAGCAATTAAGATATAATCATTTAATATAAGTTATTTGTATTTGAAAAAAGGAGATTAAAGATGATAATTATTGGAGAAAAACTAAATTCAGCAAGGAAAAAAGTAAGAGAAATGATTGAGAATAGAGACATAGAATCTATTCAGGACTTAGCTAAAAAACAAGTAGAAGGCGGCGCTGATATTTTAGATGTAAATGCTTCTGCTGCAAGTGGCAATAAAGAAGAAAATATGGAATGGTTAGTAAAAACAGTACAAGAGGTGGTAGATATTCCTTTATGCATTGATAGCCCTAATGCAGAAGAGATCGAAAAGGGTTTGGAAGTTCATAATTGGGACAAAGGCAAAGCTTTAATTAATTCAATTACTGGTGAGAAAGAAAAAATTGATAGATTATTACCTGCCATAGTAAAATATAAATGTGCGGTAGTAGCACTTGTTATGGATGAACGAGGTATTCCTGATAATTCCAAAACCCGGGTTGAGATTGCCGAAAAATTAATAGAAGTATTAACTGATGCCGGAGTTCCTTTAAAAGACATATTTATTGATCCGTTAGTAGTGCCTATCGGAACTAATGATAAAAATGGCTTGATAACGATGGAAACTATAAGAAGCGTTAAGGAAGCTCATCCCGAAGTTAAAATAGTCACGGGTTTAAGTAATATATCTTTCGGTCTTCCGGAGAGGAAGCTAATTAATCAAGTCTTTATGATTTTGACTATGGGTTGTGGTATGGATGCAGCAATAATTGACCCTACAGATAAAAGAATGATGGCTATTACTAAAGCTGCTACGACTCTTCTAGGAGAGGATAATTTTTGTAGTAAATATATCCAAGCCTTTAGAGAAGGAAAATTAACTTTTGAAAAATAAGTTAAAAAGAAGTATATTACAATAAAAAAATAAACATTTAGGAGACGTCCAAATGAAATCAGATTTACAAATTGCCCAGGAAGCTAAATTAAAGCCGATTACTGAAATTGCCGCATCGATCGGAATTAAAGAAGATGAATTAGACCTCTACGGTAAATATAAGGCCAAGGTCTCACCCGACATCTTAAAAAGACTAGAAGACAGGCCTCAAGGCAAATACATTGTAGTAACTGCCATCACCCCTACCCCCTTAGGTGAAGGTAAGACCGTAACTTCTATCGGCTTAGGTCAGGGTCTGGCTAAAATAGGTAAAAAAGTAATAAATACTCTCCGTGAACCCTCGATGGGTCCGGTCTTCGGTATTAAAGGAGGAGCAGCCGGAGGAGGATATTCCCAGGTAGTCCCCATGGAAGACTTAAACCTTCACTTTACCGGAGATATTCATGCCGTAGGGGCAGCTAATAACTTACTCTGTGCTATGTTAGATACTCACCTGCAGAAAAGAAACAAACTGGGTATAGACATCCATAACATCAATATCAACCGGGTAGTAGACATCTCTGATCGAGCACTACGTCATATCGTCATCGGTTTAGGAGGAAAGACAAATGGTATCCCCCGAGAGACCGGTTATGATATTACTGTAGCCTCAGAAGTTATGGCTATCCTCTCTTTAGCCACCGATGTCTTTGATCTTCGAGAAAGATTGGGTCGGATGACCGTAGCCTATACCACTGATGGCAAACCGGTAACTGCCGAAGACCTAAAGGCAGCCGGAGCCATGACTGTTCTCCTAAAAGATGCTCTAAAACCTAACCTCATTCAAACTTTAGAACACGGTCCCTGCCTTATGCACTGCGGCCCCTTTGCCAATATCGCCCATGGTAACAATTCAGTCCTTGCAGACCTGATAGCCTGTAAATTAGCTGATTATGTAGTAACCGAATCGGGCTTCGGGGCAGATATGGGTTTTGAGAAGATGTGTAATATAAAATGCCGTACCAGTGGCCTGAAAGTAGATTCAGTAGTAGTAGTATGTACCATAAGAGCATTAAAGATGCACGGTGGTGCTATAAAAGTAGTAGCCGGCAAACCCTTGGATCAAGAAACATTATCACAAGAAAATTTAGAGGCAGTAGCTAAAGGTTGTGAAAATTTAGAGAAACACATAGAAAATGTCCTTTTGCACGGTGTCCCTCCCATAGTAGTTATCAATCGTTTCCCCACCGATACCCCGGCTGAGATTGAACTAATTAAGAAAAAGGCTTTAGCTGCCGGAGCAACCGCTGCGGTTACTCATGAAGTCTGGGCCAAAGGAGGAGAAGGAGGAATTGAATTAGCCGAAGCGGTAGTGGAAGCAACCAACAAATCCAATAATTTTCACCACCTCTATCCCCTTAATGTATCCATTAAAGAGAAGATTGAGACTATCGCCACCAAAATCTACGGTGCAGATGGAGTTGACTATACCCGCCTGGCAGAGAAAAAGATCAAGCTCTTCACCGAAGTAGGTTTTGATAAACTGCCCATGTGTATGGCTAAGACTCACCTTTCTTTATCTCATGAGCCTTTAGTTAAAGGCAGACCCCGCAATTTCCGTATACCTGTCCGTGATGTCAGGGCATCAGTAGGAGCAGGATTCTTATATCCTCTTTTGGGAACCATGATGACTATGCCAGGATTGCCTTCTGTACCGGCATCTACTAAAGTAGATATTGATGAGAATGGGAATACGGTAGGATTGTTCTAAAAAATTAGCATGAGTAGATAACCTGCGTTAAGTGTTAGAGAATGGGACGTTGTCTCTAAACGAAGGGATTAAAAACCTTAATCCTGCGGTAGGTTATCGCGTCCGCTGCTACATCGAAAAAACAACTTTTGCAAAGACTCTTCTTGATGTAGCAGATATAAAGCTATATCTATTATAATAATGCTATATCAAGGAGGGAAAATAAAATGAAAATATCATCCCATAAAATTACAACCATGGGTCTTTTAATTGCCTTAAGTATAATTTTAAC
>DAOUTX010000188.1 GCA_030668465.1 Atribacterota bacterium
ACTGGCTTTGAACAGCTTCTTTTCCATCATATATGCCAGCTGCTTCGGCTAAAATTATGCCAGCCAAAATTAGCCCCTGACCTCCGGAACCACTTAAACACATTTCGATTCTTTCTTTCATTACTTATTGCCTCCCGTTTCCTGAGCTTTCTTGATAATCTCTTCATATAGTTCAGTATAGTCTGGTCTATCTTTGCTTAAAAACTCGCCAATAGCATATTTTTCCTTTTTTTCATCAGGGGAAAGTCCTTCCCATGCTTTTTTGGAAACAGTTATATCTTTTATCCACTTTAACATATCTATCGGTGATTTTATTTTGTTCATTTTACCATAAGATACGGGGCAATCAGATATTATTTCCACTACTGAAAACCCTTTTTTGTCTAAAGCTTTTTTCATTAAAGAGGTTGATTGTCGAGGATCAAAAATTGTTCCTCGAGCCACATAACTTGCACCTGCTGCAATAGCCAGTTCACATAAATCGAAAGATTGATCAATATTCCCATAAGGCGCAGTAGAGCCAAACTTTGTAGTTGGAGTAAGGGGTGAATATTGACCTCCGGTCATTCCATAAATCATATTATTAATAATTATAGCGGTTAAATCGATATTGCGCCGTGCGGCGTGGATGAAATGGTTTCCTCCGATAGCTAAACAATCTCCATCTCCCATAATTACAATTACCTTTAAATCAGAATTAGCCATTTTTATACCGGTAGCAAAAGGCAAAGCCCTTCCGTGAACAGTATTCATAGTACAAAAATCTACATAACCAGTAATCCTACTGGAACATCCTATCCCGGAAACCGCTACAATTTTATCTCTATCCCAGTTTAAATCATCTATAGCTCGTATTATAGCTCCCAATACAATGCCATTTCCGCATCCAGGACACCATATATGAGGGAACATTTCTTCTCTGATATATCTATCAATTACTGTCTTCATTTCTTTATCTCTTCCTGTTCCTGGATTTTTCCTAATATTTCTATGGGATTAATCAATTCACCATCAACCCGGCCATAAGGCACAACCCGACATTTTCCTTGGGATGCTCTTTCTACTTCTAAAACTATTTGACCTAAATTCATCTCTGGTACTATTATTAGATTTACTTTGTGAGCTAATTTGTTTATTATCTCATCGGGAAAAGGCCAAATAGTTATGAGTTTAAGCAATCCAACTTTTAAACCTTTTTCTCGTGCTAATTTTACTGTTCTTTCAGCTGCTCTCGCCACTGAACCATAGGCAATTAAAGCAGTATCAGCATCCTCTAATAAGTATTTTTCATAAATTAATATATCTTTAATATTTTTCTGAATTTTATCATGTATTCGTCTAATAAAATGATCTATTTGCTGAGAATCAGAAATTGGCAAACCTTTTTCACTATGTGCCAAACCAGTAATATGGTAAGGATAGCCTTCGCCAAAATTAGCCATGGGTGGGACTCCATCTTCATCAGGTTTAAAGGGTAAATACTCTTCAGGAGGAACAGTAGGTTTTTTTCGGTTTATCACTTCAATATCTTCCGGAGCAGGCATCTCTACCTTTTCCCGCATATGGGCAATTACTTCATCAAGGAGTAAAATAACTGGGGTTCTATATTTTTCACTAAAATTAAATGCTTTGATAGTTAAGGTAAGTATCTCATTAACGGTGGAAGGAGCGAGGGCTATAACAGGATGATCTCCATGAGTTCCCCATCTTGCTTGCATCATATCACCCTGAGATGGTTTAGTGGGTAATCCGGTACTCGGACCTCCTCTTTGAGCGTTAACTACTACACAGGGTATTTCGTTAAAAATAGCGAAGCCTAAATTTTCCTGTTTTAAGCACATCCCGGGACCCGAAGTAGCAGTCAGAGATTTTAGTCCTGCTATAGAAGCTCCAATTACTGCTGCCATACTGGCAATTTCATCCTCCATCTGTATAAATTTTCCGCCAATTTTAGGTAATTTACGAGCCATATTTTCGGCAATTTCTGTAGAAGGAGTTATGGGGTAACCGGCAAAAAATTTAACTCCGGCTAATAATGCCCCTTCGGCACAGGCTTCGTTTCCCTGTAATAATTTTATATTTTTCTTCTTTTTTAAATTATTCATCTTTCTCTTCCACTCCTTCTACTGTGATAGCAAAATCCGGACATCTTAATTCGCAAAGACCACATTTTATACAGGCATCGATATTTTCAGGAATGGGTTTCAGTTGATCATCAGGAACTAATACATCCTTGGGGCAAAATTCAATACAAATACCACATGATTTACACCATTCTCTGCGAACCGATATCTTTACTGAATTATTTTGATGAACTTCTAGCAATTTTTTTTGCTTCATATCTTTTCTAATGTGCCTCCTTCTCTCTTAATATCTAAAATGGCTAATTTTAACATACTCATAGAACCTTTATCCGGAACATAAACAAACTCAATGAGGGGAATTTGGGGAGAAATTAATTTTTCTACTTCTTTCTTTCTTCCAGGAGAAGTTATTGCAATATCTGTGTTAATTAAAAATTTCTTTACTTCATCTTTATTATGAGATCTGGTAAATTTAAAACTCAAGAATTTTATTCCCGCCTGTTTTATAGATTGGAAAACTCTTTGGGCAAACTTATCGGTAATACATATCAAACCAATATTTTTATCTTTGGAAGATAAATGAGCAATGTTAACCA
>DAOUTX010000180.1 GCA_030668465.1 Atribacterota bacterium
AACTGTAACCTGAGATTTCCCATCAGGTCTAAGATAAGGAATTATCTTCTTTTTTCTTGCTTCTGCCAGACGATAAGTTAATTTATGAGCCAATATTATTGGAAGAGGCATCAATTCGGGAGTTTCTCTGCAAGCATAACCGAACATCATTCCCTGATCACCTGCTCCAGTAGTTTCTATATTATTTTTTTCTTTTTCCATTTCCTTTACTTCCAGTGACTTACTCACTCCCCGATCTATATCCTTTGATTGTTCATCAATAGAGGTCAATACTGCGCAAGTATCACCATCAAATCCAAATTTAGCTCTGGTATAACCTATGTCTCGGATAGTTTGACGTACTATTTTAGGAATATCTACATAACAAGAAGTGGTGATCTGCCCGGCAACCATAACTAATCCGGTAGCAACCAGGGTCTCTACTGCGACTCTTCCATAAGGATCCTTTTTGTAGATACCGTCCAGAATAGCATCAGATATTTGATCAGCAATCTTATCCGGATGTCCTTCAGTAACTGATTCAGAAGTAAATAAATATTTGTTCTTCAAATCTAACATCTCCTTTGTTTTTTTAATTATAAATATTTTTTATATTTTTCGTTATTAGCCATCCTTTTAATTATCTTCTTTAAGTCACCTTCTCGTTTTTTGGGGTAAATTAATTTTATATCTCCACTCGATATTACTACTAAATCAGATAGGCCAATAGTAACTATTAAGCCTTCATCGTTTATAATAACACACCTCTTGGTATCTACTCCCTCATGTCCACCTTGAATTATATTGCCATCTTTATCCTGAGGAAAAATTCTCTCCATCGAAGTCCATGAACCAATATCATCCCAGCTAAAATCTCCTTTTACCACCAATCTATTAGAAACTTTTTCCATAATTGCATAATCTATAGATATTTTATCTAATCCATAAAATACCTCTTTCACGATTTCTTTTTTGTGTAACGTCCCTAAACTATCTTTAATTCTCATTAATCCATTATAAAGTTTTGGGGTCTCTTTTTTTATAGCATTCAAAATATCTCTGCAAGCCCAAACAAATATACCACTATTCCAAAGATAATTTTCATCACTTATAAATTTTTTTGCAGTTTCCAAATCTGGTTTTTCTGTAAAATTCTTCACCGCACAAGCAGTAATGTTATTGGTCTTTTCTACTTCTTCACCTGCACAAATATAACCATATCCGGTTTCGGGCCGAGATGGTCTAATGCCTATGGTAATTAAATTACCCGTTTCACGAGCAAGGATACAAGCTTCTTTGATTGCTCCTAAAAATTTTTCGCTATCTTTTATTATATGATCTATGGGAAGTGTAATCATAGTGGTATCAGGATTTTTATATCTATGTTCAATAACTACTGCAGCTAAACCGACACAGGCAGCAGTATCTCTCCCAACTGGTTCGAGTATATAATTTAGATAATCTATTTCAGGAAGAGCATCTTTTATGCTATCAAAGAGATCTTCCGTGGTAGAAATAAACACATCTGACAAATCAATTAGCGGAGACACGCGATTAACGGTCTCTCTAATCATGCTATTTCCACCAGTGATAGACAACAATTGTTTGGGTGTATCAAATCGACTATGCGGCCAGAATCTTTGCCCCCGACCACCAGCCATCAGTACTGCAACATTTTTCATATAAATTATCCTCCCTTTTTTGTCGTATCGCGTATCGCGAACAAGAACAGTGATGAGTAATGTGTAATAAGTAATTTGTAGGGGCACGATGCATCGTGCCCACCAGAGGGATTAAGAAAACAACACGGATCGAATAAATCTGACCCTTACATCATACATTATACATCATACAAAAAAACTTTTAAATTTTCAATTTACCTTATTATATAATCATTATTGTAATTTATCAAAAAAATTAATTTAGGTTTATTTGTTAATTATTAAAGGATAAAGTCTTTTATATAAAATGAAAGTTAAGAAACCACTAATAATCCCTTTTAAAAGATTAAAGGGAATAATAGCTGGAATTAACATTTTAACCACGATATCTCTATTAACCCCTAAATAAATAGGGGTAATTATCAAATTAGCTGGAATCATTATTAAGGTCATTGCTAATGTCCCCAAGATTAATCCTAAAATTGCTCCCTTCTTGTCATGATGCAAGAAATAGATTTGAGATGATACAAATACAAAAGTTCCCGTTGCTAAAAAATTCATCAAAGCACCATAAGGACCGCCTTGTCCGGTAATAAAGGCAAAAAGAATAGCAGTAATTAGAGTCATTAGAACACCAATTTTCGGACCTAATTTAAAAGATCCAATCAGGAGAAATACACTCCCCGGATCATATAATAAAAATGGTGCTTGAGGTAAAATGGGGAAATGGATAAAATACCCTGCTACTATCGACAAGGCAACTAATAATCCAATGCTTGTAATTCTTTTACTTTTCATGCTAATCCTCCTTCTTTTATTTTTAATAACAGTTTAATTAACCAAACTGTTAGATAATATTTTTTATACTTGTCAAGTATTTTAAAATAAAATATCCCCGAAGACATTTACATTCTTCGGGGATAATATTTATTTAAAATAAATTACTTCTTCTCCCTTCCAGACTTTACTGTCGGCTCTGGCTTTTCACCAGATCTGTCCGTCACTCAATAAATAATTTAATTTTGAAATTATAATCTTCTTAAAAAATATAAATTATATTTTTTAAAGATCATTGATTTCGTTGAGTGCCGGACTCGTGGACTTATTCAATCATTGAAATAAAACAATAGAAAGAATTTACCACCGGTCGGGAATTGGTTAATTTTTGATTAACCTCACCCTGCCCCGAAAAAGTATAATCTTCAA
>DAOUTX010000217.1 GCA_030668465.1 Atribacterota bacterium
AATTAACTCCCTATTTATCTACATTCGAATTCTCTCTTAGTTGTAATTTGTATTTCAGTCTAACTGAATTTAAAAAATTTATATACTCCTTAGTCTTATAATTAGGATAGGTGTACTCACAGGGAACGAATGATTTATTTATAAATCTAAGAGTAATTTCAGCATATATCCCTTGATTCAGGTAAATTCTGGATGGTCCCTTTTTAGTGCTGGCAAGAATATATTTATCCAGGGTAATATATCCTGGATCAATATTTATTTTTCGTTTATGATGGGTTGTATTTTTTTTGATATTTTTGTCTATATTATTATTTTCTAAATCATTGGTAATTATTTTAATTTCCGCAAGCTCATCTTGTCTGATCAGAGTGGAAAAGGAAAATAGTTTTTGCGTTAAATTTTCGCCAAATTCTTCTTCATAATAATCTGTAAAATTAAAAGGCTGAGTATTGCTCTCGATATCAACTTCTCCGAACCTTTTTACTAATTCCTCTTTATATAGGCTAAATAGAAATTTATCAGAGGTAAACATACTTATTATAAATTTGGCTGGTTTTAGCAAAAATATCTTTCCCACAGTTTTGTATATTCCCAACTGTTTTACTTTTAGTTTGAGTTTCTTTGCCCTACTTAGAAACTACTCTCTTAGCGGGGCAAACTTAAAAAAAAATTAAATATTTTGTGTAGGATTAAAATTATATTTTAGAAGGTAATTATCAATAGTTCCTTTACTAATTTCAATTGATTCATCATCATAATATGCTTCAATTTTAGTGGGGTATTCAGTAATAATTTCTAAAATTTGGTCAGTTTCCCAAAAGTATTCTTCCCCTTCAAATAATATTCCCTCAAATACTATTTTATCTTCGGAAATAATTTTTAACCAAGCTCTGTCATTGGCTATTAATTTTAGGGCAGGTAATTTTTCAGCCAAAACACTATCCTCTGTTGAATATTCTGCAATAATAGCTTCTGCTTCCGATTCAATAAATTCTTCGGTTAAAGTGCTTATATCGCTCGCTTCTTCCCCGATATTTATGTCAGTTTCGTTTCCGATTTCAGGCGAAGGAACCGGAAAATCTTGGGCTTCTCTAAGCGAACGGCTTAATAAAAATAATCCAATAAAGATTATAAGGACAAAGCTGGTTAAATAAACATACTTAATGGGCAAGAAAAACTTTTTTTTCTCAAATATAGATCTATCCTTCCTTTTAAGATAGATTTTTTCTTCTTTAGTTTCTTTTAAATCGGTCTTCTGTTTTTCTAAATTTTTATAAGTTTGAATTATCTGAATAATATTTTCATCGTCTATACCCAGATATTTACTATAATTTCTCAAATATCCAACAAGATAAGTTTTACCGGGAATTATATCTATATTGCCCTCTTCAAGGGCTTGCAAATATTTTTTACGTATCTTTAAATCTTTCTCTATTTCAATTAAAGAAATTCCACTTGCTTCCCTTCTCTCCCTTAAGAAATTTCCAATATCTTTCATTTGATTAAATTATTCTCCTTTTTTGGAAATTGTATTATTTTTTATATTATATACCCAAAACATTTCTTGGTCGAGCTATTCTTAATATTTTTTTTCTCTATCCAATTTCTTTTTCGTAAGGAATTCCAACTGCTGCCATAGGAGTAGCTCTTCCGATAGCGCTTACTAATACGAAAATTGCCAATAAGTAGGGAACCATGTGGATAAATTGAACCGGAATAGCAAGAACGCCTTGCAATCTCATAGCCAAAGCTTCTCCAACTCCAAAAAGTAAGGCAGCTCCGGCAGTCCCAAGAGGAGTCCATTTTCCAAAAATCATGGCAGCCAAAGCAATAAAACCCCTGCCCCCACTCATTTCCTTAACAAAAAAATGAGCTTGTTCCAAAGAAATAAAGGAACCGGCTAATCCGGCAAGAGCACCGGAGGTCATAACTGCTATATATCTCATTTTAATAATATTTACCCCCATAGTATCAGCAGCCTGAGGGTATTCTCCCACAGATCTTAATCTTAAACCAAAAGGTGTTCTAAATAAAATTAAGTGTGCCAATATAAAAATAATAATAGTTAAATAAACCAAGGGTGAGTAATGAGCAAACATAACAATAATACTCCTTGCAAATGTTGAACCTTCTCCTGT
>DAOUTX010000211.1 GCA_030668465.1 Atribacterota bacterium
ACCAGACCGATATTCTCTCTTAAAGATTTCATTTTTATATCTTTTATATTAATATCATCAACTAATATTTCACCATTATTAACTTCATAAAATCTGGGGATTAATTGGCAAAGAGTAGTTTTCCCACCACCAGACGGTCCTACTAATGCCATTGTCTCTCCCGGCATTATAGCAAGATTTATATTTGATAAAACAAATTTTTTTTCGCTATACTTAAAAGCAACATTTTTAAACTCAATCTTTCCTTTTATTTCTTTTAAAGTAACAGTATCTTCTTTGTCTACTATAGAGGGTTTCACTTTCATGATTTCCACAAATCGTTCAAAGCCAGTCATGCCATCTTGAAATTGCTGGGTGAAATTGGTGAGTTTTCTAATCGGTTGAAGAAAGAAATTTATATACAAAAGATAGGCAACTAAATCCCCGATATTTATATATCCCCGATAAACAAAAAATCCACCAACGCTTAGTGTAATAATATTTAAAATATTTGACAAAAAGAATATTCCAGCAAAAAACTCTGCCATTACTTTATAAGCAAATTCTCTCGAACTATTAAACTCTCTATTTCCCTCGTTAAACTTTTCAATTTCGTACTCTTCGTTAGTAAATGATTTTGCGACCCGTATACCGGATATACTGTTTTCCAATTGTGCGTTAACATTGGCTATTCTTTTTCTGACTGATCTAAAGGCATTCGCCATTTTCTTCCTTTTTAAAGTGGCATACCAGATTAACAAAGGCAAAAAACTATATATAATTAAAGTAAGTCTCCATTCTATAGTGGTGAGTATAATAAATGAGCCTATAAGCATTACCAGGGATAGAAATAAATCTTCCGGTCCATGATGGGCTAATTCAGATATCTCCCTAAGGTCGTTTACTAATCGAGACATTAGATGTCCGGTTTTTATATTATCAAAATAATCAAAAGATAGAGTTTGTAAATGTTCAAAGAGATCTCTTCTCATGTCTCGTTCCATTCTGGTTCCCACCATATGTCCCCAGTAATCTATAATATAATTTAAAACTGCTCTAATTACAGCAAGCATTACCAGGGCTATAATAAATATATAAAATATTCTTAATTTACCGTTGGGTATAATATCATTAATAAATTGCCTGGTAATCAAAGGGAAAGCTAAGTCAATAGCTGCTATTAGGAAAGCACAACCCATATCCAATGCAAATAGTTTCCAGTATGGCTTATAATAAGATATAAATTTTTTTATCATTCTTGTTCCTTTTTTCTTATTTCAATCTTTCCGGTCTTATTTTTTAATGTTTTTACTATTTAACTTATAAAGTTTATCATTTTAAAAAAGGTTTTTCAAATGCAACGACTTTTCTCTATAGTATCGAGTATATAGTGTCGAGTATCGAGTTAATAAATAGAAGAAAAGATACAAAAAAAGTAGTATTCTTTTTTTTATCTAATTACCCCCCTAAAGTTTACAATAACGAATTTAAAATTACCTTTACTTTGATTTTAAAAAATGATAAACTATAATTCATATGTTAAAATTCAAATATATATATATTTTGAAAGGAGTTTTTAATGAATAAATCTATAAACATTTTTAGAACTGCAGCTATTTTAACTTTATGCCTCTTGGTTTTTTTTATTTTTAGTTCATCTTCTATTTTAGCCGATGAAGGGACATCTACTACCGAAACAAAACCAGAAGATGTTGACACTATTTTGCCTCCTGAGACGATATTGGCTTCTATTAGCGGACAAACTATTACATTGGATGAATTTAATCAATTATGGGAAGAGGTACCAGAAGAATACAAGCTACAGCTTGATAAAAGTATGATACTCGACCAGATGATATCAGAAAAACTGCTGATTCAAGAAGCAAAAAATATGGGCTTAGAAGAAGATAATGATGTATTAGAACAGATTAATAAAATGGCCGAACAAATATTGGTTCAGGTCTTTATAGAAAGAGAAATATTAGACAAGATAAAGGTTAATGATGAAGAAGTTTTAGAATACTATGAACAAAATAAGGATAGCTTCACTGATAAAGAGCAAGTCCACTTGTATAATATTTTATTAGAGACTGAGGAGGAGGCTCAAGATATTCTGGAACAATTGAAGGCAGGAGGAGATTTTAGCGAAATTGCCAAAGAAAAATCTACCGGTCCCAGTGCTGCCCAAGGTGGAGATTTGGGATATTCGACTAAAGGTACAATAATCCCAGAAATTGAAGAGGTAGTCTTCGCCTTAGAATTGGAAGAATTAAGCGAAGTAATTAAGACTGATTTCGGTTTCCATATTTTAAAAATCACTGAGAAAAAA
>DAOUTX010000033.1 GCA_030668465.1 Atribacterota bacterium
AAATAGTTAAAATGAAAATTTTACTAATTAGCAGAAATAACCGATTTCAAATGGGAAGAATGGACCGAAGAGGAATGTGCAATAATTACTATTAAATAAAAGACTAATCATTTTTTAATTTAAAAACTTTACTCATATATACTGCAATCCGTAAGTAAAAGATATAAAGGTGGTAAAATGAAATACAGGAATGTCCGGGAAATGTTAATGAATCTTATCCCCATAGGGGCATTCCTTCTTGCACTATTAATTGGGGCAATTATGATTGCCATTCTCGGAGTAAACCCCTTGGTAGCTTACCAAGCCCTGCTCAAGGGTGCGTTTGGGAGTATGAATGCTATAGCAGACACGGTAGTCAAGGCAACTCCTTTGCTTTTTGTAGGGCTGGGAATCTGTATTGCCTTTCGAGCCGGCGTATTAAACATTGGTGGGGAGGGACAGCTTGTAGCCGGGGCTCTCTCTGCAACCATTGTTTGTCTTACTTTTCCAAGTTTGCCAGGCTGGATACTAATTATAATCGCTTTGACCATTGGTCTTTTAAGCGGAGCAATATGGGCAGGAATTGCCGGATTTCTTAAGGCCTATTTTAAAGTAAACGAAATCCTGAGCACCATCATGCTGAATTACATTGCGGCCTATGGGATGAATTATCTTCTTCGCGGACCGATAATGGACCCACTCCAGATAGAACTTGGCTCCTTTATCCCCCAAACTACCCGTTTAACTCATGTAGTTGATCTTCCCCGTCTTGTTCCTACCCGCCTTCATTTTGGAACAATAGTAGCAGTTGTTTTCGCTATTCTGGTTTATATTTTTCTCTGGCGGACCACAATAGGGTTTCGTATTCGCATGATAGGACAGAATATACAGGCCTCGCGAGCTTCCGGAGTTAATGTGCAGAAATATATGGTCCTTGCCTTTATCTTGAGCGGAGCTTTAGTAGGGTTAGGCGGAGCAATTGAAGTGTTAGGAGTTCATCACCGGCTGTTTACCGATGGTTCTGTATCGGGTTTTACCGGGAGTGCAGGCTTTAACGGGATTGTGGCTGCTTTGTTTGGCCAGCTTCATCCTATTGGAGCAATTCCGGCCTCCCTGTTATTGGGAGCACTTCTTACCGGAGCAAATAAGATGCAGAGAGTAGTGCAAATACCTTCTGCTTTGATAGGTGCTTTGAACGGCCTGATTGTACTTTTTGTAGTAGGAAGTGAGTTTCTGCGCCGCAGTCAGGCTCGACGGATGGAGCGAACTGCAGACGCGAAATACAATTCCAAAAATAAAAATAAAAAGGAGAGTAAGTAATGGAAGTAATTATTATCGGGATAGCAAAATCTGCAATTCGTCTTGCAACACCATATCTCTATGCTTCCATTGGGGAAACGATAGGGCAGTTGAGTGGTGTCCTTAATCTTGGGGTAGATGGTGTTATGCTTATGGGAGCATTTAGTGCCTTCTACACGGTTCTTAAGACCGGTAATCTTATACTTGGTTTATTGGTGGCAATAGTGGTCGGAGCGATATTTGGTCTTTTGATTGCCTTTATTAATGTTACCTTAAGAGCCGAACAGGGGATTAGCGGGATCGGAGTTTATATATTCGGTCTCGGATTAAGCAGTCTTTTATTTAGAACTATGGTAGGAACAGTTCAAGCAGTAAGCGGTTTCCCCCCTTTGTTTATTCCCTTGCTTTCTAATATTCCCATTGTGGGCGAAATTTTCTTCCGGCAAAATATCCTGGTATATGGTGCATTTGCTCTGATTCCTATCTCCTGGTTTATATTAAATAAGACACCTTTAGGCCTTAGTATTCGAGCTGTAGGGCAACACCCGGAAGCAGCCGATTCATTAGGGGTTAATATTGTGCGTATTCGTTATTTAACGGTAATATTTGGTGGAATGCTCTCGGGAGTTGCCGGTGCATCTCTCTCTATTGCATTGCTTAATGTATTTCAGCAAAATTTAACTAATGGGATGGGCTTTATTGCCGTTGCCCTGGTATATTTCGGAGCATGGCGTCCTTTAAGTGTTCTCACCGGTGCGCTTCTATTTAGTACTGTAAATGCTATTCAGATATGGGTTCAGGTAAAAGGAATTAATATTCCCTCTGATTTTACCTTGATGTTGCCTTATATTGTTACTATCGTGGTACTTGCCGCTATGGCTAAACGTTACGTACGTCCACCTAAAGCATTAAACAAACCTTTCGAGCGGGGGGAATAGTATAAGAGGAGGTGATTAATAAAATATAAGGTTTTAGAATAATAAATGTTTTTCTGTATTCTAATATTAAAAATAGGAGGATTGAAAGATGAAGTGGAAAAAAATTATAGTAATTCTTACTTTAATAAGTATCTTTGTATTATCTCTTGGGATGGGAGCAAGTGCAGAACTCTTCCGGGTAGCATTCATTATGCCCAGCTCTATTAATGATTTTGCCTGGAGTCAGAGTATGTACGAAGCTCTGCTTACTATTCAAGAAGAGATGGGTAAGGAAGAATTTCAGTTTGCTTATTCAGAGAGCATGTTTGTAGTAGCGGACGCTGCTGCTGCTATTCGAGATTATGCCAGCGAGGGATATGATCTGGTAATTGCCCATGGTTCGCAGTATGGCGCATCTTTAACAGATATTGCTCCTGATTTCCCCAATACAAGTTTTGTCTGGGGATCTACCGCTAATGTTTTTACTGATCTTGGAATCACTAATGTATTTTCTTATGAACCTTTAGCTGAACAAGGCGGTTATGTTAACGGTGTCCTGGCAGCAAAACTTTCCGAGAGTAATGTTTATGGAGTAATCGGCCCGATTGAGACCGGTGATGCCAAACGTTATACCGAAGGTTTTAAGGCAGGTATAAAATCGGTAAAACCGGATGCTAAAGTAAATGTAACCTGGATTGGCTCATATAGTGATGTTGCCCTTGCTTCCGAAGCAGCACAGACTCATATTGATGCCGGAGCAGATGTTCTTACCGGTACATCACAGATGACAGTCGGAGCAATCGGAGTAGCAAAACAGAGAGGGGCTCTCTGGTTCGGATATGATGTTGACCAATCTGCCCTTGCCCCTCAGAATGTGGTCGCAAGTGTAGATGTTGTTTGGGCAATTGCACTCAGACCGATGATTGAAATGATTAAGAAGGGAGAGAGAGGAGGTAAAATCTTTACTCTTAACTTGGCTAACGGCGGCCTCAAAATTATCGTAAATGATGAAGCACTTGTAGGTAAAACTATTGAGGATATAGTCAAAGGAAATGTTGAGGTTAAATTAGAGAAGTAGAGAAAGATTAAGAGTGCCCATACAGAGCTCTTATCTTCATTCTGATATGAAAAGAGATACATCTAAAATAACAAATTTAACCAGGGTCGAAAAAGTAGAGATGCGGGGAATAGTTAAGCAGTTTCCTGGTGTGCTGGCGAATGACCGGATTGATTTTGATGTCCATGCCGGGGAAGTTCATACCCTCCTTGGTGAAAACGGAGCCGGAAAAAGTACCCTGATGAAAATTCTTTATGGCATATATCACCAGGATAAAGGTGAAATTTATGTTAACGGAAAATTGGTTAACATTCGTTCTCCGCTGGATGCAATTCGATTGGGGATTGGGATGGTACATCAGCATTTTATGCTTGTACCCACCCTTACCGTAGCAGAAAATGTAGCTTTGGGGCTTCATTCCTCGCGAAAATTTCTTCTTGACCTTGATATTGTCTCAGAACGTATTAAAGAGCTCGCCAAAGTTCATGGTCTCTATGTTGACCCGGGGGCAAAAGTATGGCAACTCTCTGTAGGAGAGCAGCAACGAGTGGAAATATTGAAAATCTTATATCGCGGAGCTTCTCTCCTTATCCTGGATGAACCGACTGCTGTTCTTACTCCGCAAGAGGTGGAAGAACTCTTTCATGTCTTGCGGAGTATGCTAAACAGAGGATACTCTATTATTTTTATCAGCCATAAACTTCATGAAGTTCTATCACTGAGCGATCGTGTGACTATACTTCGTGATGGTAAGGTAGTAAAATCTCTTCCTATTGTTGGAGTGAACAAAGAAAAACTGGCATGTCTTATGGTGGGAAGAGAAGTTCTTTTTCAAGTCGAACATCCTTCGGTAAAGCTTGGTAAAGTGTCCCTTGCCTTAGAAGGAATTTGGGTTCAGGGAGATGAAAACCTTCCTGCCCTGCGGGGAATTGACCTAGAAGTGTACTCCGGTGAAATTCTGGGAATTGCCGGGGTCTCGGGAAATGGCCAGCGTGAACTTGCAGAAGTCATTGCCGGTCTGCGGAAACCTACAAAAGGTAGAGTTTTTATAAAAGGGACTGAAGTTACCAATTGGTCTCCTTCCCAGCTTCTCGAATATGGTCTCTCTTATATTCCCGAAGAACGAATGCGAGATGGTACAATACAAAAGTTTACCGTAGAGGAAAACTTGATTCTTAAAGACCATATACACCAACCTTATGCTGATGGAATATTTATGAATTTTAAAAACATTGCCCGGGAAAGCGAACGTCGAATAAGTGATTTTGATATCAGGACTCCTTCCCGCTATACTTCCTTAAAAAGCTTATCTGGCGGAAATATCCAGAAATTAATCCTGGCACGAGAACTCTCTCGAAACCCCGGTGTGCTGCTAGCCGCTCAACCCACCCGCGGCTTAGATGTAAGTGCTACGGAATATGTTCATCGTCAATTGATTGAACAAAGGACCAAATTAAAAACAGCAACTCTTCTCATTTCTGATGACCTAGATGAGATTTTATCACTCGCTGACCGTATTGCAGTTATCTACGAGGGCAAGATTATGGGTGTGGTAAAACGAAACGAAGTGAGTGTTGGGGAGCTGGGCATGATGATGGGAGGAGTACACAAAGATAAGATAAAATAGGCAAAAATGTGATAGGGGCCCGTTCTACCAACTCATTAATTCGATAACTTTTTCCAACTTACTTACTAAGGATTTGATAAGTATCTAGTTTTCATGTATCCTGCATTCTATCTTACCAGGGTTTATTTCTACTAATTCCAATACTTTTTTATACATGTCATGGGGACGGTTCTTTTGACAATAAAATATGACAGTGGTTCTGTGGAACATTTATTGATTAAACAATTAACTGACAAGGAGAAAAAGAGAGGAATAGGAAAACTGATTTTCAGGTAAGTAAGGGAGATAAATATATATAGAATTAGAGGATTATCAGTTTTTATAGGAAAAAACAGCAAGTCATTAAAACGTAGAAAATATAAGGATTTCTGCGAGAGGAGAAATAAAAAAGGAGGTCAATATGTTTTGGGGAGTATTAGTGGGAATTATAGCTATGTCCTTTTTGGGTTTTATTCCTTTATTCGGTCCGCTTTTAGCTGGTTTTATCGCCGGATTGATTGTTAAAGGAGCAGGAAAGGGGGCATTAGCTGGTTTTTTAAGCGGGAGTTTCGGAGGAATATTGGCATTACTTATCCTCCCTGGTTTAAGTGGTTTTGTAGGCACTGTTTCTGGTGGATTATTTGGAGGGGTATTAGGTGGAATGGTTGGTGCAATATTAGGAGGAGGAATTTTTATATCTACCCTTTATTTTGGTTTATTAGGATTAATCGGCGGAGCCCTGGGAGGGCTGGTTAGATCCAGATAAGGCATACCAAAAACAGATTATTTTGGTAATAGTTAAAGAGACTTTGCAAGAGGAGTGGTAAGTAAATGAAGAAAGAAAAAGTTCAATCATTAATTGCGGAACATTTTACTAAAGTAGTACAGAAAGACCGCAAAATACACAATGCATATTTGTTAATTCATTCGGGAAAGCTCGGCATTCACCTGAATATGGCTGAAGGCTCAACCGGCAGTAGACCTGCTAATGCACAGCAGCCTTATTTTATTGCCAGCATTGGTAAATTGTTTACCTCTGCTCTTATCGGCATTTTAGTTGAAAAGGGAATGATATCTTACGAAGATACAATCACTCAGTTTTTAGGTAATAATCTATTGCACAACTTACATATTTACAGGGGGAAGGATTATACCAACAAAATAAAAATAAAACATTTATTAAATCATACATCAGGTTTACATGACTATTTCGAAGATAAACCGAAACAGGGCAAATCGATGATGGATATGCTTTTTGATGAGCCATCCCGTTTCTGGACTCCCCAGGAAACGATCCAATGGTCGAAAGAGCATTTGAAATCACATTTCCCTCCCGGAAAAGGATTTCATTATTCAGACACAGGCTATCATGTTTTAGGATTAATTATTGAGAAAATAACCTCAACACCTTTTCATGAAGCACTTCGGCATTACATTTTTCAGCCTCTTCAGATGAATCACTCGTATTTGGCTCATTATTCTGAATCAATGGTAAAAAGTGACTACCCGGTGGCTGATTTATATTCCGGCAATACCAATGTGACAGGATTCCGCAGTCTTAGCATTGATTACGCCGGTGGTGGAATTGTGGCTACATCCGAAGATTTACTGAAATTCATGAAAGCATTGGTGAGACATGAGATTATTAGAGAAGATACTTTTGAGAAAATGAAAGATTGGGCGAAATTTTCTATTGGTATTGATTATGGCTACGGATTAATGAATTTTCGAACCATTCCTCTTTTAATGCCCAAAAAATATAATGTATGGGGAAATGCCGGCTCAATAGGATCTTTTATGTTTTACCATTCGGCGATGGACATTTACTTAATCGGTAATTTAAATCAGTTTCGCTACGCAAGTAAAGGTATCAGGTTTATGTTTAAAATAATTAATATACTTTTAAAATGTGATTGAAAAAAGATGTCAAGGGGACGGTTCTATTGACAATATTACCCCGAAGGTATAAGATGACCTAAGGAGGTGATCAAGTGCCTAGATATCCCAGACAATACAGTAAAACAGGAATATATCACATTATGCTCCGGGGCAATGAAAGAAAAGATATATTTATTGATGAAGAAAACAAGAAAAAATTCATTAAGATAGTTATTCAAAAGAAAGCTGACGAGGCTTTTAAATTATATGCCTATTGTATTATGGACAATCACCTACACTTGGTTATCAAAGAGCAAAAGGAACCAATATCCCGAATAGTTAAAAAGATAACCACCAGTTATGCCTACTATTTTAATAATAAATATAGAAGAGTAGGTCACCTCTTCCAGGATAGATATAAAAGTGAAACTATAGAAGACGAACCTTATTTGCTCTCTGTAATAAGATATATCCATAATAATCCGGAGAAAGCAGGGATAAGTAAAAAAGAAAAATATAAGTGGAGTAGTTACTCTAACTATATCGACATATTAAATCATCATAGAGAAATTCCTGAAATAAAAGAGATGCTGGAGATATTTTCCTTAGATACTAAAAAAGCATTAAAAGAATTTATTCATTACAGTAATAAGCATGAAGAAAAAAACTTTCTTGAGATGAAAGAGACTATAAAATCTGAAATAGATGAAGAAAATGTTAACGAATATATAAATGGATATCTAAATTCAAGAAACTTAAAAAAAGAGGATTTGAAAAGAAGAGAACATACTAAACAAAAAGAAGATTTGATCCAACAATTAAAAAAAAGATCAAATTTATCAAAAAGGAAGATAGCTGTTTTGATTGGAGTAAATCGGGAAACGGTAAGAAAAGTGTCAAAAGAACCGTCCCCTTGACAATTTTTGACAGTACACATGACTTTATTAAGAATAAAAAAAATAACTAACTATCTATAAGAAGGGGTTAATATGCCAGGACCGGGTGCGTATTTTTTTGGAGATGAAGAAAGAAAAGAATTGTTAGATGTAATGGAGACAGGATATTTATCAAGATATGGCAAGGAAGACGATCCAATGTTTAAGCATAAAGTAGTAACATTTGAAAAAGAATTTGCAAAATATATTGGGACACGAAATGCAGTAGCTGTAAATGGAGGTACTAGTGCTCTTATCACAAGTCTGGCAACCTTGGGTATTGGACCAGGAGATGAAGTTATAGTACCAGGTTATACATTTATCGCTTCAATTTCTTCGATTATCTATGCCAAAGCTATACCTATTTTAACAGAAATTGACGAGTCCCTAAATATTGACCCGAAGGATATTAGAAAAAAAATTACTAAAAGAACAAAAGCTATTATGCCTGTTCATATGCTTGGTAATCCATGTGATATGGATAGTATTATGGAGATTGCAAAGGAATTTGGCCTCTATGTTGTTGAAGACAGCTGCCAGGCTCTCGGAGCAACCTATAAAGGGAAAAAGCTCGGTTCAATAGGTGATATAGGGGCTTTTTCCTTAAATATTTATAAAACTATAACCACTGGTGATGGTGGTGTTGTCGTTACCGATGATGATAATTTATATGAACGTGCTTTTGGATTTCATGACCAGGGTCATAAGCCATATAGAATGGGGTTGGAGATTGGTCATAGGAGTTTAATAGG
Source organism: Atribacterota bacterium (assembly GCA_030668465.1). GTDB lineage: Bacteria > Atribacterota > Phoenicimicrobiia > Phoenicimicrobiales > Phoenicimicrobiaceae > Sediminicultor. Next base: position 8,424 of record DAOUTX010000033.1, read on the forward strand.
TATGAATTTAAGAATTAATGAGCTTACCGGTGCTGTTGCTCTAGCTCAGTTAAGGAAGACAGACAATATTATATCTATACTTCGTGATAAAAAAAGAAAATTAAAGAATGCCATTTCAGGAAATAAAAAATTAGGATTTAGAAAAATAAATGATGAAGGTGAAATTGCCACATTATTAACATTACTTTTTAAAGATAACAAAACTGCAGAAAAATTTGCTGCTGAACTGGGTACAAAAACTCTCGCTCATTCAGGGTGGCATGTTTATAATAATATGGAACAGATATTAGATAAAAAGACGGTAACGGAATATCAATGCCCTTTTGCCTGTAAAAGATATGGACAAGAAGTAAAATATTACAAACATATGTTACCCAGAACTGATGAAATACTCGGGAGGACTGTAAATATAAGTGTAGGCGTTGTTGACCCGGGTATTGGTGCAGATTTCGGAATAACAGTACTTTCAGATGATAAGGAAATTGAACAAGTTGCAGATAAAATCAATGCAGTCCGAATGTCATAGGGGTGTTATCCTATAGACAGTCGGAAACGGCAAGAAAAGTGTCAAAAGAACCGTCCCTATGACATCTACACTGCATTAATTTTATCTGCAACTTGTTCAATTTCTTTATCATCTGAAAGTACTGTTATTCCGAAACCT
>DAOUTX010000060.1 GCA_030668465.1 Atribacterota bacterium
ATAGATTTTCAGAAACATGATGCAAGGAATTTGCCATTTAAGAATGAATTTGATTTGGCAATAATGCTTTGTGAAGGAGCATTTCCTTTGATGGAAACAGATGAAATGAATTATGAAATATTAAAAAATGTTGCAAGGTCATTAAAAGTTTCTGGCAAGCTGATTTTTACAACATTAAATGGATTATTTCCACTATATCATTCAGTTGAGGAATTTTGTGCATCAGCAACAGATGAAGGGAATGCGACCTATAGAAGTAATACTTTTGATTTGATGACTTTCCGAGATCACAATATTACCACAGTAGAAGATGATTTTGGGAATAAGAGGGAATTGGAATGTAATGAAAGATATTATGTACCATCTGAAATTACATGGCTATTAAAATCACTTGAATTTAAAAAGATTGATATTTATGGAGCAAAACTCGGAGCCTTTTCAAGGAATGATAAACTTACAACAGAAGATTTTGAGATGCTGGTAATTGCTGAAAAGTAATGGCTCGCTCCGGGCTTCGCCACATTTTCAGTTGTGTGCTATCGCTCCAGTGAAAACGTCGTATACACGCGAAAGGTTATACGAAATATTTAATCGGTAATTAGGGTCGCGTCTTAACATTTGGCAATCTGATTTGATAAATCAAATCTTTTCAGCTTTTTTTATCACCTGTCTGCTGTAAAATATTTTCTAATTTTTCTTACACCTGTATAGAGTAAAATAAGGAGAATAAGTTATTTTCACACTCATACTACTAATAACTTAATATAAAAAACTAAAAACTTTTCTGTGAAAAGAGGATTTTTGCTTATTTTGCAGAATAAAGAAATAATATTATTCCTAACATATTTACACTGTGAATCATGTGGCATTTCTATCAGAGGAAGCGATAGAAAGAGAGAGGAAAACTAAAAAGCAGTTTTAGATATAGAATTATATTTGTTTAAAAAATAAAGAACTGGTCTCTACGGTTGATAAAGATGAAAGGGAGTTGAAATATGATAGGTTTTTTGCAACAACTTCATCCTGTAGCACAAGCTCTACTGGCAGGACTTTTTACCTGGGCACTGACTGCGTTGGGGGCTGCCATGGTATTTATAACCAAAGAGATAGATAAGAAAATTCTTGATACTATGCTGGGTTTTGCAGCAGGAGTCATGATTGCTGCGAGTTACTGGTCATTATTGGCTCCGGCTATTGAGATGTCTGAAGGGCAGAGTGTTCCAGTATGGTTTCCACCAATGGTAGGTTTCCTCCTGGGAGGTATTTTTTTAGGAGGGATTGACAAAATTCTTCCTCATCTCCATCTCGGCTTTCCGATAGAAGAAGCTGAAGGAATTAAAACCTCCTTCCGACGGAGTACTTTACTTATTCTTTCTGTAACCTTGCATAATATTCCTGAGGGTCTGGCTGTGGGAGTGGCTTTTGGGGCTGTTGCCGCAGGTTTCTCTTCCGCAACCTTACCGGTAGCAATAGCTCTGGCGATAGGTATAGGGATTCAAAATTTTCCGGAAGGCCTGGTTATCTCCCTACCTCTTCGAGGTGAGGGAATGTCACGGTTTAAAAGTTTCTGGTATGGGCAGTTATCCGGAATAGTTGAACCAATCGCCAGTGTTATAGGAGCAGTTGCTGTTATTATGGTAAAACCTATCTTGCCCTATGCTTTATCTTTTGCTGCAGGGGCAATGATTTTTGTAGTTGTTGAGGAGCTAATTCCCGAGTCTCAACGCGGTAAAAATACAGATTTAGCCACTTTAGGTGCAATGATTGGTTTTACGGTAATGATGGTACTTGATGTAGCATTTAGCTCGTAATTAGAAGGTTCTTTCTCAGATTTACAGTAAATAAGAGTGGAAAGACTATTTATTGATAAAATTATATTTTATGAATATAAAAAGGAGTAAAGATATTATGAAAAAGATTTATAAAATTATGCTTGGTAGTTTATTTTGTTTTGCTTTGATAATGGCAAGTAATGTTAGTATGATAGGATTTGCTCAACGGCAAGATACTTCTGAAATAAGCATTGAGGGTATCTGGGAGGGCAAGTTAAAAATTCCAGGAGGTGAACTTAGGGTTGTCTTCAAAATTTCTAAGAATCCGGATGGAACTCTGACTGCGACTTTGGATAGCCCAGACCAGGGAGCAATTGACATCCCTATAGAAGAAGTTATTTTTAAAGATAATACTTTACTCCTGGAAGTAAAATCTGTAGGAGCTGTTTTCGAGGGTAAAGTAAGTGAAGATTTTTTAGTTATTGAGGGAGACTTGAAACAGTCCGGACAGACTTTATCCCTTACCGTCAATCGGGTTGATAAGGCAGTGGAAATCCTTAGACCTCAAGTGCCCAAAAAACCTTATCCTTATATTGAAAAAAAAGTAGCGTATACAAACTTAAAGGCAGGGGTAAAACTTGTTGGTACACTAACTTTACCCTCTGACAAAAGTGTATTTCCGGTGGTATTATTAATAACCGGTTCCGGGCCTCAGGATCGAAATGAAACAGTATTTGGTCATCGTCCTTTCCTGGTATTGGCAGATTATTTAACTCGTCAGGGCATTGCAGTCCTCAGGGTAGATGATCGGGGAGTGGGAGAATCAACCGGGTACTTTTCTCAGGCCACCAGCGAAGATTTTGCTTCTGATGTGTTAGCAGGTGTGGAATATCTTAAAACCTGTAAAGAAATAGACCCTAAGAAGATAGGTCTTATCGGCCATAGCGAAGGCGGTGTGATTGCTCCTATGGTGGCGGTAAAATCACCGGATGTGGCTTTTATTGTATTAATGGCCGGGACAGGATTAACCGGGGAAGAAATTCTATATTTGCAGGGTGCTTTGATTTCCAGGGCAATGGGAGCTACTGAAGAAGATATTGCTAAGAGTCGTCAGTTTAATGCGAAGATATTTTCTATTGTAAAAGAAGAAGAGGATAATGAAATTGCTAAAGAAAGACTTCAACAGATGGCTATGGCTTATTTGGCGGAGTTAAGCGATGAAGAAAAAAGCAGGATAGGTGTCTCGGAAGAGTTCCTTAAAGCTCAACTTCAGAACTTATTGTCTCCCTGGTCCCGTTTTTTCCTGACTTACGATCCTAAACCTACTTTAACGAAGGTAAAATGTCCGGTATTAGCCATAAATGGAGAAAAAGACCTCCAGGTACCACCTCGAGAAAATCTTATTGTTATCGAAGAAGCCTTAAAATCTGGAGGAAATCAAGATTATACTATTAAAGAGATTCCTAATCTTAATCATCTTTTTCAGACTGCTCAAACGGGATTGCCTGCTGAATATGCTAAAATTGAAGAAACAATTTCACCCATCACCTTAAAAATAATAACTGACTGGATTTTAGAACACACAATAGATAAGTAGAAGGGTAGATTATTTTGTTATATATTATTGCCCAAATTAAATTTTTAATCATTTTTAAATTATTATTTAGGCTTAAAGTAACTGGTCAAGAAAATATACCCCAGGATGGCCCGTTTATTATTGTAGCTAATCATTCGAGTTTATTAGACCCGGTTATTCTGGGAGTATCTATTAAACCTAAAATTATTTTTGTAGCTGCTGCCTATCTTTTTGAAATACGTTGGCTTGGTTATTTATTACGGAAGGCTAATTCTATTCCTGTTCAAAGAGAAAATGATATTAAGGCTATAAAACAATCATTAAAAATCCTACAGCAAGGCGGAGTTTTGGGAATTTTCCCCGAAGGGGGTATTGACCGTCAAAAGAATAATTTACCGGTTAGAGCCGGGGCTGCCTATCTGGCTACCAAAGTAGGTGTTCCTATTGTGCCCATAAAAATTAAAGGAGCAGATAAAGTTTTGCCGAGGGGAGCAAAATTTATCAGAAGCTTAAACAAGATTGAAGTGGAAATTAAGAAACCGATTTACTGTTCAAGGCAGACTAATAAAAATAAAGAAATTATTAAAAGGGTAGTAGAATCTTATATAAAAGAGATATATTAAATAGAGTAAAAAAATATAACTCTGAGATTATTAGTGAAAACAAAAAACGTTAACATTAAAAATCAAGATTTTATATATATTTTTTCAAAATAAAAAGGAATTTCTTCTTTTTTGTCGAATTCTTTTATTAAGGGAGGGGAAAATATGTCAAAACATATCGGAATAGTTGGATGTAGTGCAGAAGGCGCAGCTCTTTGTTATCGTACAATCTGCAAGGAAGGAATAAGTTTATTGGGAAGACACGCTCATCCGGAGATTACTATGCACACTTTCCCTCTGAGTGAATATATGCGGTATATCGAAAAGGGGGATTGGGAAGGAGTAGCAGATTTAATGTTATCTTCGGTATCTAAACTGGCAAAAGTGGGAGCAGATTTTGCTATATGCCCCGATAATACCATACACCAGGCATTCGATTTAGTAGTCAAAGAATCACGAATTCCCTGGCTTCACATTGCACAGGAAGTTGCTGCCGAAGCAAAACAAAAAGATTATAAATGCCTGGGAATTTTAGGCACACGATATTTAATGGAGGGCCCAGTCTATCCTGCAAAGATTACTGCGTTTGGCATTGAATATATGATACCTGAAGTAAAAGATAGAGAGAGAATCAATAAGATAATTTTTGATGAATTAGTTAATGCTTGTTTTACTTCAGAAGCGCTTACTTATTTTAAAGGAGTCATTGATGAATTAAAAAACAAAGGATGTGATGCGGTTGTTCTTGGCTGCACCGAAATACCGCTATTAGTAAATCAAGAGAATTCATCTCTACCTATTCTTGATTCTACCAGACTCCTGGCAAGAGCTGCTTTGAAAGAAGCAACAAGATAGAATCTTTATTAAGGAGGTAAATAAGATAGATGAATAAAATTAATTTAAAAGAAAAAATAGAAATTTTAAATATGCAAAGAATTGTCTTTGCGGTTGTTTTATTTATCTTATTAATTGTGATAGCCAGCATTATTTTATTAATCTGGTGGCCGATAAAGCCATCGTTAGCAGAAATAACCAATTCCTGGGTCGCCTTAATAATGGTGTATCTGGTTCTCAGTATATTATTATTTGAGAAGCCTATTTATAAGTTCTTTGAAGAATTTATTGCTGCTAAAAAATCAGAGCAACACGATTCTCAACAGTCAAAACAAGAACGATTTCTCGGTTTAGTTTCAGATATTAATGTTGGTGATTTAGCTTCTTATTACGATTCCAAGGTGGATAATATATTAAATAAAGAAATTCAAGATACAGATTCTGTCGTTTTAAGAGAAGAAGAGATGGCCAAATATATTCGAAAATTACACAAGGAAAACATTAGATGGCGATTTCTCTATGCCGATACCTATCTGGTCTTGTACGCAAAATATGTTTTATTTTGGCTTCATAAGTCCAAATCAGTAAACCGAGAAGAGTTTGATAATATATGGCAGTCTAAAATATCCGATCCAGAAGAACGGGAGGCTATACAAGACGCCCTTTTTGATTTAGAATTTATTCGAGAAGAAGAAGGGAATACTTTTTCTATTACTGAGTTAGGCTCAGCTTACGTAAATTATCTGAAGGAAATGGATAAACAAATAGGATATCAAGGTAGTAACCAGTAGGGAATGGGTTTAGGAATTAGGGGGTATAATTTTTCATAAAACAATAAGCTTTTAAGGTTATCAAAGGGGGTGTTTTGGTGAAAATATCAATAGGGATAATAACTAAAGACTTTAATTCTTTAGAGCCCATAGATGAATTTTTAGAAAATGCTTCAAAACATAATCATAAAATTTACAGTATAATAATTGTGTATTCCCATGGCTGTGATATTCGGTTGGTAGAAAGTTTAGAAAAAAAAGTCAAAGTCTTTTCGGTAAAGATAAACGATGTTCCGGAGATAAAAGAACAGTTAATAATGACAGGCCTATCTACAGAAAATATTGAAAATTTACTCAATTGCCCTACCCTAAAAAAATATGGAAAAGTACCTTATGGTTTGAATAGAAATTATGCCCTAATAAAGGCTTTATTAAGCGGTTCAGAGGCATTAGTTTTTATCGATACTGATGTCTATCCCAGAGTATTGGTAAAAAAAAACGATGAAGTAAAGGAAAAAGAGATAGATTTCATCGGAAAACATTTAGAATATTTAAAGAAAGAAGAAGTTATTATTACCACCAGTGATTACTCCGGTTATTACATTATTCCCCCCATGAGCTTTACCGGAATGAAGGAACTATTTATTGGTTTGCAAAAAGAAGATGCTTATGAACTTTTAAGAAATTCCGACCAACATAATTGCCTGAATTTAGATAATGATAAAAGGCGAAAAATATTTGAAACAGATAAGATATTAGGAGGAAATGTAGCAATTAAATTAAGTGCCCTTAAAGAATTACCTCCTTTTTTTTCTACCGTGTATAATGTAAACGGTGAGAATGTTCTCTCTCGCGGAGAGGATACCCTCCTGGGAATTAAATTAAAAAAGAGCGATAAAAAATGTATTGATATAGATACTAAAATATTCCACAATACCTTTGGAAATTATCCTGAGGTACCGGATATAAAAAAAGATAAATCTATAAAAGATAGATTTTATTA
>DAOUTX010000130.1 GCA_030668465.1 Atribacterota bacterium
ACTGGGTGACCCAATATACTATTTTAAATATACCACACAGTGTTTATAAAATCCTTCTTTTCTTTGAATATTTTTTAAATTTTCTTAAAGTGGTATAAATTATGCGGATAAAGCTGAAGATAGATAGTAGTTATCTAGGAGAGTTCGGATGAATTCGACCTAATTTTTCAATAAGTAAACAATAAGAAATATCCTTTTAAAGATATTTTCGTATGTTCTTTTTAACAAGTCCTATAGTATCTACGCCATTATTTAGACGTTTAGTCTAAAATCTCAATGATAGACAACTAAGGCCTCCGTTAACCTTTCTATATTCAGATGTGTCCACTACAATCACTTTAAAACCAACGGCTTCAATTTTTTCTTTAGTTTTAGGATAACCTGCCGGAACTAACACGTAATCATTTACTCTGATACAATTAGCTGAATATGTTTCTTCTTCATCAATCATTATTTTATTAAACTTTTTAAATTCTAAATTATTTATATATTCACCTGTAATAAGAAGAACATTATCCTCTAAATATGCTAATCCGCTTTTTAAATGAAGCATTTCTAACATTTCTACAATCGAACCGGACATTCCATATTTTCCCAAAACTTTTATTAATTGTTCTGCCCCTTCTCTGTTGGTTCTCTTTGAAAGTCCGATATAAAAATGGTCTTTTACCATCATTACATCTCCACCTTCAAGAGTTCCGGGTTTTTTTATATATTCAATATCATTATAATATTTTTTAATTACTTCTATTATTTCTATTTCTTCACCTTTTCTTGACGATGCTCCCGGATTTGTTATCACCGCAAATTTTCTTGTACAAACAGCTACATCTTCAACAAAACAAGAATCGGGAAATCTTTCATCCGCTTTCAATACAGTTACTCCAACTCCGCAAGATTTTAAAGCCTCGATGTAGGCATCATGTTGTTTTATAGCTAATCCATAATCCGGTTTCCCCAACTCAGGAGCTGATGTTATGCCATTTACCAATGAATGACCTGGTCTTCTTACGATAGCATTTTTAATCATTTAAATATTACCTTCTTGTTTAATAAACTTTAAATATTTTTAGAAATGATTAGAAGTAATATGACATGATGATAAGAGTAAAGATGAAAAGTTAGTTCTTGAAGGGGTCGGATGAATCCGACCCCTTTTATTTAAATTTATTTTTAGTAGTTGTTCTTTAAATATCAAAATCTATTATTGATTTATTTTATATATCTAAAAACTTAAAAGGAGAAATTATGTCCTCTCCGTATTTTGTTTTCGCTAATTTTAATCTCTCGGTCTGTGCCTTTAACTCTTTGCTAAAGGCTGCGGGTATTTCGATATTTTCAAATATCTTGCTCATCCTTTCCATTTTCTCCAGATATTTTACAACTCTTAAAAAGAATTGTTGGATGTATTCAGCCTTAGTATAATCTTTGTCCAGTTCACGGATGAATAAGCTTCTTAAATCTTCATATTTTGGGATTAGGCCAACGGGAGTTTCAATGGCTTCGTATTCACCATAAACTCTCCCTTCGGCCCAGAGAATCCATGCTCTTTTATCCATTTTCCCATTTAAATATTTACCAGTTTCATCCTTTAAAAAATAATTAGTAGCATAGATTTTGGGAATTAATTTAAGATCTTTAGTAAATTTTAAATGATTTTCTATATAAATTCCCAGTGGTACCGAAATAAAGTCAAGATTGGCCATCGGATTGTACTTCCTCACCCCTCGGGCACCAAGTGTTGCGGCAGTGGTTTCAGATTCAACTGTAGCACCCAGAAAAACACCATGTGCCCAGGTAAGTGATTCTACTATAGGTATAGTAGTATCAGAATCTCTCCCTCCATAGAAAATAGCTTTTACCGGCACACCACCTGGATCATTTGCCTTGGAATCAATATTGCTCAGCTCATTTAACCTGAGGGTGTATCTTGCATTCCTATAAGAACAAGGAATTTCCTTACCCTGCTTGTCTTTTTTTCCTTTGAACCACTCTCCTGAAAAATTAATCCCCTCATCCGGGATATCTTTTTTCATCCCTCCCCAGTAAGGAACTCCATTATTAATCAATACATTAGAGAAGATAACTTCACCTGGTGTAGTTAATGCCTGATAAATCACAGGATCGTTTTCTGAATTTACACTATTGATGATACCAAATATACCTGACTCCATATTTACCGCCCTTATTACTCCGTCAATTTTTTTAAAATAAGCAATATCATCACCAACTATAGTTTGGCCAGGAATCATGGCAGTGCTGGTCTTACCACAAGCACTGGGATAAGCCCCGGTAAAATAGGTAATCCGACTTCCTGGACCATGAACGCCCATTATAAACATATGCTCAGCCAACCATCCTTCTTCATTGGCTTTTTTAATAACTAATCTTAAAGCTAATTTTTTTAATCCCAGCGAATTACCAGCATATTGGTTGTTAACCGAATAAACCCTGTTTTCTTCGAGGTCAATATAAATCCTCCGTTTATCTATATCTACGCTAACTCCATTTTCTAATCTTCCGGCAGAATGGAGGAAGAAAAAGAAATCTGGAGAACCGTTAAGCTTTTTAAATTCTTCATATCCTTGCCGATAGAGTAGATCTTCACTGTGAGCTACATAGGCAGAATCGGTAATCTGGAGGGCTTTCAAGGAAAATACCGAATTGGTTGGACCGAGAGAAAAGAATCTTACCAACATCTCTTTCCCGGCCATACTGCCATCAAGATAAGAATATATTTCTTTCAGCCCTTTATCTTTTTCTATTGAATTAACCTTTATCCCCCAGTCTACATCTTTTGACAACAAATATCTGGTATTGGTTTTGTCTCTGGCTTGATCATGATAACCGTCAAAGTGAATAGTGTGGCCTTCCATCTTTAATTTCCTTTCTTCACCATTAATCAAGGATAATTCTCTTACATAATTGATATCCTCTTTTGAATCAATTATCACGGTTATCTTAGTCGGTTTACAAAGTTGAATAGCCCCCTCAACTACTTTTATAACATGCTGATTATTTAGTTCTTCTAACTTCTGTAAATTAATTTTGTCCATTTATCCTTCCTCACCTTTCTTTAAAGGATACCTACAATTTTATTAAAAAATCATCAATCTCTGTATACTTTTATAATCTCTCCGTATCCCGGAGAAACAGTTATTTTCCCATCATCAAATACGACATTCCCTCTAACAATAGTCTTTTCTGGTTTTCCATATACTCCCCATCCATCATATACCAGGGCACTATCTCTACATTTAGTGAACATCTTATCTTTGGAAATAATACCCTTTTTATCAGGATCAAAAATTGCAAAATCTGCATCTGAACCAAGGGCGATTGTCCCTTTTTTGGGATATAAACCAAACACTCTTGCCGGATTTTCACAAATAAGTTCAACCATTCTATCCAGCTCTATCTTCCCTTCCTTTACTGCTGTAAAAAGTAAGGGCAATCTGATGGATAGGCCAGGGAATCCAGCCGGGGGGGTAAATATATCTTCACTCCCCCTTTCTTTTTCTTCTTTAGTGTAAGGTGCGTGGTCACTTCCGATAATATCGATACTTCTGTCATTTACCATTTCCCACATCCCCTGTCGCTCTTTCTCACTCCTTAAAGGAGGATTGCACTTGGCGAATACTCCCACTTTATTAAGAGCATTCTCATTAAGGAATAAGTAATGAGGACAGGTTTCCGCAATAGCAAATACACCTTTACATTTCGCCTCATTTACCAATTCTACTACTTCCGGAGTGCTAATATGGCACATTTCAACTCTCGCACCGGTTTTTTCAGCAAAAAGTAAAATTTTGGAAGCTGTTTCTATCTCTACGACCGGCGGGCGGGATCTGCCATGATATATCGGAGAAGTTTTTCCTTCTCTTCTTAGCTTAGTTATATTCTTATTAATCATATCGTTATTTTCTGCGTGAAAACCTATCATTACCCCTGTCTGAGCTACTTTTTCCATAAGCTCATATTGGTCTCCGGTGTTTGGGGCAGTAAGTCCGATAAATTCTTCTTCTCTACCCG
>DAOUTX010000065.1 GCA_030668465.1 Atribacterota bacterium
ATACAGTAATAAGTAATACAGTAATAAGTAATACAGTAATAAGTAATACAGTAATAAGTAATACAGTAATAAGTAATACAGTAATAAGTAATGAGTAATAAGTAATGAGTAATAAGTAATGAGTAATAAGTAATGAGTGAAGATAGTATACGGATAGCGAAATTAGCGTGGAGTGTACAGCGTACGGCGTAGAGTTAGAGAAAGAAAAAAAATAATACGAAATACAAAGGAAAGAATAAATTTGTATTTTGTATCTTGTGAGTCGTATCTCGTTTAAGATTGGTTAGTTGGTTAAAGAAAAAAAAGAAAGAATGAAATAAGTATTATAATGTAGGGGCACGATGCATCGTGCCCGCAGAAAAATTATGTAATAATATGGAGAGAGCACAATTCATTATGCCCCTACAACCCAATGACTATTCACTCATGAATAATTCAATTGGTGAATTGGTAAATTGGCTAATTGGGAAATTAGGTATAAGGTTGTTAGCTTATGAAAGAGAAGATTAATATAAATAAAGATAAATGGTTGCAAGAATTTGCCAAACAAAAAGAGATTCAAAGCACCTTAGAGGCTATAATCTATTCTACCGATGATGCTATTTCAGTAGTAGATGAAAATGGCTTGCATACCATTATTAATCCTGCTTATACCCGGCTTACTGGTTTAATCGAAGAAGATGTTTTAGGAAAACCACCTACTATTGATATTGCTGACGAGGGTGAAAGCATGCATTTACAAGTACTAAGAACCAAGAAACCGGTACGCGGAGTGAGAATGTGGGTTGGACCTAATCGTAAAGAAGTCATCGTAAGTGTAGCACCGGTTATAGTAGAGGGGATTTTAAAAGGCAGTGTAGCGGTGATACATGATGTTTCGGAAATTGAATATTTAAATAGGGAGTTAAAGAGGGTTAAACAAAGGGTCAGGCATTTAGAATCAAAATACACTTTTGAAGATATTGTAGGAAAAAGCAGGGGAATGATTATCGCTAAAGAACAGGCCAGAAAAGCTGCCCAAACTCCCGCGACCGTTTTGCTTCAGGGGGAAAGTGGAACCGGGAAAGAACTCTTCGCTCACGCCATACATCATATTAGCAAAAGAAAGAACCAGCAATTTATTCGGGTAAACTGTTCTGCTTTAGTGGATACTTTATTAGAGAGTGAACTATTTGGTTATGAGGGAGGTTCGTTTACCGGAGCCAAAAAGACCGGAAAGAAGGGATTATTCGAAGAAGCCGACAAAGGGACTATATTTTTAGATGAAATTGGAGTGATGAGCTTGAATTTACAGGCTAAGTTATTGAGGGTGCTTCAAGAAAAAGAGATTGTAAGAGTAGGAGGAAGGAGTTCTATTAATGTGGATGTTAGGATAATCTCAGCCACTAATATTGATTTAAAAAATGCGGTAAAAGAAGGAAGGTTCAGAGATGACCTTTATTACCGATTATATGTTATTCCTATCTATATCCCTTCTTTAAGGGAGCGGAAAGAAGATATGTCTCTCTTGGTTAATAATTTAATAAGAAAATTTAATCAAGATTTTGGAAGAAACGTAAAAGGAATTTCACCGGAAGCATTAAATATATTATCGGATTATTCCTGGCCTGGAAATGTAAGGGAATTAGAAAATGTAATTGAGAGAGCAGTTATAAATATGAAATTAAGTGAAGAAATTATCTCACCCGGACATATCCCTCCTTTGACCGAATCAAATAAAATGGAAACAATCGAAGAAAAACCAATTATCAGTTCTGAATCCGATAATTTAATTGATTATAATTTGGATAAAAATAATTTAGAGATGATAAAAAATGATACGGAAAGAATAGCCCTTTTAAATGCTTTGAAATCTACCAATGGGGATAGTTCAATGGCTGCAAATAAATTGGGAATCAGCCTGAGAAGTTTTTATTATAAAATCAAAAAGTATAATATTAAAAAGATATACGAATACAAGTGAAAGATAATTGACCAATTATATTAGTCGTTAGTGAATAGTGAATAGTCGTTAGGTTGTAGGGGCACGATGCATCGTGCCCCTACATTATAATACCTATTTCATTCTTTCTTCTTTTTCCTTAACCAATTAACCAGGTAACTAACTAACCAATTAACTAATCTTACACGAGATATGAATTTAGTTTTACGCTTGCTGCATGTATAATGTAATGATTCACAATAATTGTATATATTGCAGATAATTGCAATTTAATGCAGTAATATTTAAAAATATATATTTTGATTTATTTCAAAAATAGCTTTTTACCAATTGATAAAAAATTATTTTTTTGTTTTATTAGAAGTGCTCAATAAGTTGGCACATAAATTGCTTAATAATATAATTGGAAAGACACATATGAATAAAAAGGAGTGGAAAAATGTCTATAAATACTAAGGGATTTTATTCTACCTTAGCTGTAAAAATGGAAGCTTCGGCTATTCGGGAGATTTTGAAATTAGTTCAAAATCCGGAAGTAATATCTTTAGCGGGAGGAATGCCGGATCCTGCTACCTTCCCCACCGAGGAATTGAATGAAGTAGTTAAACAAATATTAGCAAAAAATAGTGCTTGTGCCTTGCAATACAGCAGCACCGAAGGTTTAACAGAATTAAGAGAATTTATATTGAATTGGCTGGCTGAGGTCAAGGAAAAAGCAGGTTTAGACAATATTATGATTACTTCAGGTTCTCAGCAGGGTTTAGATCTAGTAAGTAAAGTTTTATTAAATCCCGGGGATACATTAATAGTAGAATTACCCAGTTATTTGGCGGCCTTAAATGCTTTCCGCAGTTATGGAGGAGAGATGGTAGGCATCCCTATGGATGACGAAGGAATGCAGATAGATATTTTAGAAGAGACACTTGCTAAACTTAAAAATGATAGGAAAAAGGTGAAATTTATCTATACTATATCTAATTTTCAAAATCCTGCGGGAGTAACTATGTCTTTAGCTCGACGAAAAAAAATCCTGGAAGTCGCTAAAAAATTTGAAGTACTTATTTTAGAAGATAATCCTTACGACAAACTCAGATTTGAAGGAGAACCGATTCCTTCTATTTATTCTTTAGATAATGAAGGTTATGTAATCAGTCTGGGAACTTTTTCCAAGATATTATGTCCCGGTTTAAGATTAGCTTGGATTTTGGGAAATAAGAAAATTATTGAAAAATTAGTAATTATGAAGCAAGCAACTGATTTGTGTACTACTGCTTTAAATCAGTTAATCGCTTATGAATACTGCCGTCAGAACGATATAGATAAGAATATTGAGTCAAATGTTGAAATTTATCGAAGGAAACGAAATGCGATGTTGGAAGCCCTAGATAAATATTTCCCAGTCGAGGTTATCTGGACTAAACCGCAAGGTGGATTTTTTGTAGTTGCTACTTTACCCGAACACATAGATACAGGAGAAATGTTAAAAGAGGCAATTAAAGAAAATGTAGCTTATGTGCCTGGTGGTTCATTTTTTGCTGATGGAAAAGGCCAAAATACTATGAGACTTTCTTTCTGTTACCCAAGCGTGGAAGACATTGATGAGGGAATTAAAAGATTGGGAAAAGTAATTAAGAGGAGAATTAAAAATTAAGGTCCGGAAACCCAATTAGTATATAGTATGTAGAATATAGTATATAGCGAAGAAAGAAAGAAAAAAGAAGAAGAAAGAAGCAAGAAGACAAGCGAGATACCTGTCATGTTAATAACTAAATTAACTGGTAAACTGGGTAACCAAGTGACTACATAAACTTGCAAATTATATTCAAAGCTAACGACTAACGACTATTCACTAACGACTAATTTAATTGGTCAATTGGTCAATCAGTCAATTATTTTCTAATAAAGAGGTGAACGGGAAAAATGTTAAAAACTTTTTATGAGGTTTTAAATAAAGCCAAAGAGTACGGTCCTAAAAAAATGGCAGTAGCTTCTGCAGGAGCAGAAGATGTGTTAAGGGCAGTTGAAGCTGCCCGAAAGGAAGGGTTAACCGATTCAATTTTAGTTGGCAGTAAAAAAGAAATTATTCAGATAGCTAATAAAATGGATATTGACCCCACTAATTACGAGATAATTGACCAGCTTGACAAAACAGAAGCAGCCCGGTGTGCTGTAGAATTAGTACGAAATAAAAAAGCTTTTATATTAATGAAAGGCATGCTAGGGACAGCAAGGATATTAAAGGCTATTTTAGATAAAGAAATCGGATTAAGGACCGATAGAATGCTTAGCCATGTTTATACCTTGCAGATTAAAGGTTATGATCGTTTACTTACTATGACTGATGGAGCTATGAGTATCAGCCCGGATTTAAAACAAAAAGCCCAGATAATTCAGAATGCTATTTATTATGCTCATTCAATGGGAATCGAGAAGCCTAAAGTAGCAGCTGTTACAGCTTTAGAATTAGTGAATACTGATATGCCGGCAACTATCGATGCAGCTTGTTTGGCTAAAATGAGTGAGAGGGGACAGATTGTAGGTGGGATAGTGGACGGACCATTAGGTTTTGATAATGCCATTTCCAAGGAAGCAGCAAAACATAAGGGAGTTGAAAGCCCGGTTTCAGGAGAAGTAGATATTGTATTAGTACCGAATATTGAATCAGGGAATATTTTTGCCAAAGGTTTAGTCTATTTAGCTAGCGCAGTACCTGCAGGACTGCTCCTGGGTGCAATAGCTCCCGTAGTGTTAGTTTCTCGCTCAGACACTGCCCAGTCAAAATTATATTCTATCGCTTTGGGAGTATTGATGAGCGAGATGACAAAAACAAAAGTTTAATAAGGCTGGTGAGCTAAAAGAGGTGATATTTTTATGGTCAAAGATTATAAAATATTAGTGATAAATCCCGGATCTACTTCCACCAAAGTAGCATTATTCTCTAATGAGCAATTGCTATTTAATAAGAAGATTGAGCATAGTAATGAGGAATTATCCGTTTTCCATAAGATTATCGACCAATATGAGTTTCGATTAGGAATAATTTTGAATTTCTTAAAAGAAAAAAGGATTGAACATTCTACTCTTAACGCGGTAGTGGGTAGGGGAGGATTGTTAAATCCTATTTCCAGCGGAACTTACCGGGTAAATGATAAAATGTTAGAAGACCTCCGAAAAGGAGTAAGCGGAGAACATGCTTCTAATTTAGGAGGATTGCTTGCCCATGGAATTGCTGAAAAGTTATCCATCCTTTCTTATATAATTGACCCTGTGGTGATAGACGAAATGAAACCTGTTGCCCGAATTTCTGGTATGTCAGAAATTCCTCGAATCAGTGTACTTCACGCCTTAAACCAGAAAGCAGTCGCGCGAAAAGCAGCTTTAGACTTAGGTAAAAAATATGAGAAAGTAAATTTTATTATAGCTCATTTAGGTGGAGGGATTTCAGTTGGGGTACATTGCAAAGGAAAAATTATCGATGTTAATAATGCTCTTGACGGAGAGGGTCCTTTTACTCCCGAAAGAAGTGGCGGAGTGCCTGTAGGCGCACTGGTAGAACTTTGTTTTTCTAGTAAATTTAGCAAAGATGAGATTATGAAAAAGATAAAAAGTAAAGGTGGATTAGTGGCATATTTAAACACTAATGATGTTAGAGAAGTAGTAAAGAGGATTAAACAGGAAGATAAAAAAGCGAAATTAATTTTAGAGGCTATGGCTTACCAGGTGGCTAAAGAAATCGGAGCAGGGGCTACGGTATTGAAAGGTCAGATAGATGCTATCATTTTCACCGGAGGGATAGCTTATAATAATGAATTTGTAAACATGGTAAGAGATAGAGTGAGTTTTTTATCTTTAGTTATGGTGTATCCTGGTGAAGAGGAGATGCTGGCTTTATGTGAAGGAGCTTTAAGAGTTTTAAAGGGAGAAGAGGTGGAAAAGATATATTGAATAAGAGGATAAAGATATTTGTTGGAGGTTTTGGAAGCGGAAAGACGGAAATTGCCATTAATTATTCCATATATTACAAAAAAAACCACAATCAGGTTGCTATTGTAGATTTAGATATTGTTAATCCGTATTTTAGAACTCGAGAAGCAAGAGATGCATTAAATCTTAAAAGCATAAAAGTGATTTCCCCTGAAGGTGAGATGGTTTATGCTGATTTACCCTTAATTTCACCCGAAACAAAAGGTTTAATCCAGAATCCAGATTATCATCTAATTCTTGATGTGGGGGGAGATGATGTAGGAACAGTCGTTTTGGGGAATTTTAAATCTTTCATTAAAGATTTAGATTATGAAATGCTGCTGGTAGTAAATTCTTACCGACCTCTTACTCAA
>DAOUTX010000036.1 GCA_030668465.1 Atribacterota bacterium
CGATTAACAATTTGGATGGGGATGGTTATGGATATATGTGGAGTATAATCCCCGAAGAATCAGGGTTTGGGAATGGTTTTTATCATACAGGAACCGGCGTTCATCTTCTGGCTGTATTACCTGAGAAGAAACTGGTATTAGTTCATCGTGTAGATACAGATAAAGACTTTGATATTACCTGGAATGAGATTCGTCAGCTGATGTATATGATAGCAGAAGCACGCATCTCAAATTGAATTGAGCTGTGGCGATACGGATGATAATGATCCACGTACTATTTTTTTATAAGAGGTAAAAGATATATGAAAACAGATAATTATTCCGAGAAGAACAGGGAAGCTTGGAACGAAGCAGCTAGTGTGCATAAAAAGAACAGAAAAGTAGATTATTCGGTATTGTTTAAGAATAAAGACTACTCTATGCTGGATACCACACTATCATCTCTTCTTAAAAAGATATCATTATCCGGTAGAACTGTCGCCCAGCTTTGCTGTAATAATGGACGCGAACTGCTGTCGATAGTTAACACTACGGGTGCGACGGGTGTTGGTTTTGATATCTCAGATGAGTTTATTGCAGAGGCAAGCGTAATTGCTAAATCTGCTAATCTTGATTGTCGATTCGTAAGGACTAATATTTATGATCTTAATACCGAATATGATAACACCTTTGATTTAATCCTGTTCACCGCAGGGGCATTAACCTGGTTTCATGATCTTGGGAGGCTGTTTGAATTAGTTGGAAGGATGTTGAGGCCGGAAGGGTATCTTGTAGTTTATGAAATTCACCCTTTCACCAATCTACTGGCATTAAAAGAGGAACCTGCCTACGAAGCGAAGAATCCCTATAAAATTGTCTATCGGTACTTCCGGAATGATCCCTGGGTTTCTGACACCGGAGCCGATTACATCGGAAAGACGACATATAAATCCAAGACATTCACCTCATTTGCCCATAAACTATCTGATATCATAACGGCGATAGGCTCCAACAAAATTACAATTAAGGAGTTTACCGAGTATCCACACGATGTATCAGCATCCCTTGAAAGTTTGGAGAAGGACAAAATTGTACCGTTATCTTACACAATCCTCGGCCAGAAGAGCAAAAAATAATCCAATTGGAAAAAATTAAGAAGCATTGTCTTGTATAAAAATAAGATTTAATCAATCAATCCGGTTATTGGAACGTTATGAGAAATTATCCCTCAGGAGATCAAGAAATGAATAAACCTCGTCGATACAGAGTTATTCAATCAAGAAAGACTAATTATTCAGTTCCGATTGTTCTTAAGAATGGTGAAACGGTCACGATAGGTGAAGAATACAGGGAGAAAGAAACATGGAAAGGTTGGGTTTGGTGTGAAACATCAGAAAAGAAATGCTGGGTACCATACCAGATTATTGAAAGACAAGACGAAAGACATGGAAAGCTCAAAGAAGAGTATATAGCTACTGAGCTAAACGTTGAAAAAGATGATTCAATCGAAGCCGAAAAGGAATTGAATGGCTGGGTGTGGGGAAGAAATGTAAATAAGAACGAATACGGATGGATACCCTTGGAAATCTTGAAGAAAGAGGAACGATAAGTGATAGGAGCGGGTTGCCTCACTGGCTGCGTAAAAGGAAGATATTCAGCCATCTGTGGCCTCCCAAAAAGAATTGAAGAAATATGCAGAAGTAAAACACTATCTCATCAGCCACTTTGATACCTATATTGGGGGTAATTTCGAATAAACCGTGAGTGATCAGCTTGAATTTTTTAAGAAACACCTTCGCAGGAAGAAAAAATCCCCGTGAAATCTCATTAAGAAGAAAATATAAAATTATTAGACGAAGGGAGGTTTTATAAATGAATAGTAAAATAAAAATTATTAGTGTTAATTCAGAAAATATCTCCGAATATCAACCGGTGTGCTTTTTAAATCCCAAAAACGATGGTTATCTAAAAAAGTTGAAATGGTTAAAAGAACCCTTTTCTAAAGGTCTAATAACTAAACTGTTGTATCTGGAAAATGAGGGAAAATGTAATGGTTTTATTGAATACATCCCTGGAGAGCATGCCTGGAGAGCAGTTGATGCCAAAGGATATATGTTTATCCACTGCATCTGGATTTCTCCAAACAAGTACAAGGAAAAAGGATATGGTTCGCTCCTGGTTAAAGAATGCTTTAAAGATGCCAAGAAGGAAGGGAAATATGGTGTCGCGGTAGTTACCAGTGAAGGACCATTCATGACCGGTAAAGCTCTTTTTTTGAAAAATGGCTTTAATTCTGTCGCTAAGGACAAACCTTCCTATGAATTGATGGTTAAAACCATTAAGAGCGGACCTTTACCAAAATTCAGGGATTGGGAAAAGCAACTGAGCCAATATAGAGGACTGAATATTATCTATACTAATCAATGTCCCTGGGTGGCCCGATCTATTAAAGAGATAAGTGATATCGCTAAGAAAAAAGGTTTTAAATTAAAAATAGTTGAGTTAGAAAACGCCAGGCAAGCACAAGATGCACCATCAATATACACTGCATTTAACTTAATTTATAATGGAAAACTTTTGGTTGACCATTATATTTCCAGCAGAAGATTTCTGAATATAATTTATAAAGAGTTAAATTAATAGATTAAATCGGTAGCTGCCCTACGTATCATAGGATATATTGAATGTTTTAAGAGAGTGAAGCATCATCTTGTTCCAGGTATTTAATGATATAAATTTACCAAAGTACAACAGGGAATAACGGTTCTTCGTTAGGTTTTTATGTCAAATGTTGAGATCATGCTTCAAATATTGTACAATATGTTTTATGTTAAGGTCTAAACCCTAAAGATATATCTTGGAGAAGAACATTTATGAAAGAGAAAAATATAACTAAAAATCAGTTAATAAATAAACTGGTGAAATTGAACCAGAGAATTGCCGAATTGGAAAAATCAGTAGTTGAGTACCAACAGGTGGAAGAATCCCTGCGTGAGAGTGAAGAAAAATTTCGAATTCTGGTAGAAATGGCTACTGACGCTATTTTCTTAGAGACAACAGAAGGTCGTATACTTGAATGCAATACTGCCGGAGCAAAGTTGTTTGATTACACTAAAAAAGATATGATTGGATTAACTATAGCTGATTTGGTGCCTGAAGAGTTTGCAAAAATATTGCCTAAAGTGATTACCGAAAAGGAGACTACTCATGGTATTTTTGTTCCCCGCATAAATAAAAAGAAAGACGGTACTCTCTTTCCCACGGAAATTGCTACCAAAATTGTCAATATCAGAGAAAAACCCAGACTTATAGTTTATGTTCGTGATATCACCGAGCGTAAGAAAGCTGAAAAAAAACTCAAGAAAGCAAGAAAGATGTTTGCCAATCTCTTTGCAAGCAGTCCTGAAGCTGCTTTGTATCATGATAAAGATGGCATCATCATAAATATAAATCCCCACTTTACCAAACTCTTTGGTTATACCTTAAAAAAGATTAGAGGTAGAAATATCGATGAGGGGATGATTTATCCTTCAGATAAGATAAAGGAAGGTAAGAGGCTCACCCAGAAAGTGTTAGATGGCTTTTTAAAGTATGAGACTATTAGAAAGAAGGAAGACGGGACTTTATTTCCCGTAATTATATCTGCAAGTCCGGTTATGATTGATAAAAAACCTCAAGGAACCGTAGTTTTATATAGAGATATCACTGAACGGAAGCAAAGTGAAAAGTTAAATGCAGTCTTATATAATATCTCCAGAGCTGCCAATTCTGATATATCTCTTGATCAGCTCTACCCCTTAATCCATAAAGAATTGGGCGCCATAATAGATACTACTAATTTTCACATTGCCTTATTAGACCAAAAAGAAAATAGAATATGCTTTAAATATTTTTTTGATGAAATAGATAAAATTTCTATTACCTTAAAATATAACAATTTTGGCTCTCTCTCTGCTTATGTAATTAAAACCGGTCAACCTCTTTTGGTTAATCGTAAACAGATAGATAAAATGATAACTCAAGGAAAAATAATGGAATCTCATTTAGGTACTTTTACTGATAAAACCATCTGGTTAGGAGTTCCTCTAAGGGTAGAGGATAAAGTAATTGGAACTATGGCAGTTCTAAATTATACAAACTCCCACTTATATTCTCAGAAAGATATAAAAATTATGGAATTTGTCTCCGAGCAGATTGCCACTGCTATACAGAGGAAGCAAATGGAAGAAGAGATGGAAAAATTAGCGCACTTTGATAGTTTAACCGGTGCTTGTAATAGAGGGTATGGCTTATCCCTCCTGAAACGAGAATTTAAATTTGCCCGAAGAAGAAAAACTCCATCATTGTTAGCCTATGTTGATATAGATAATTTTAAAGATATTAATGATGCCTTTGGTCATGTAGAGGGTGACCAAATCTTAAAGGAAGTAGTTATACTATTAAAATCTACCTTAAGAGAAATCGATATCATCTGCCGTATGGGAGGGGATGAGTTCTTGCTAATCTTCCCGGATAGTTCTCTAAAAGATCTGTCTATAATTAAAGAACGTTTTAATGAGAATCTAATTAAGTTAAATCAAATCATTAATAAACCCTACAAAATAGGCTTTAGTATGGGTATTTCTTGTTATGACCCTGATAATCCCCAACCTATGGATGAGTTAATCCGAATAGCTGATAATAGGATGTATAAAGAGAAAAAGAAAAAGCTTAAAAGGAAAAAGTGAAATACTCTTAGCTCATTTACTTTGAATATCAATAAATTTCCTCAAAAAAGAGGATTTTTAAAACTTTGAGCGCGCTTGAAACTCTCCTCCCACCCGACTCCCTTAAGTTTTGCAAATTAATAAGAACAACAGAATAATTGCAATAACGGAGCCAAGAAAATTGCCAGCCCTTTAGAAATTATATTTAAAGATTTTTTTGGAAAAAGAAGGATTTCTAAGATATTTGTCGTATACTATAAATATAAGGTTAAATTGTAAAAAATTAATCTAAATAATTTCAGGATAGAAACTGAAAAAAAAGATGTTCTGATTGTTTTATTATCTATTTTAAAAATATTTTTTATAGGAGGTAATAGAATGGAAGATGAGAGTATTGCCAAAGAACAACTTATAAAAGAATTGGATGAAGTGAAGAAAAATATTGCAAAATTAGAAGTAAGCGAAGATATGCATAAATGGGCAGAGGCTAAATTACAGAGAGAGGGTTATGAAAAAGATATATTATTAAATAATGCTCCGGCAATGATATATTGGTTAGATGGAGAAGGAAAATTTATTATAGTTAATAAATGTTTTGCTGATTTATTTAATAAATCCCCCGATGATATAAATGGGAAATATCTATACGATTTATACTCTGAAAAGATTTCTGATAAAATTTATGCTGATAATGTGAAAATAATTGAATCTGAAACATCAAAATATGGGATTGAAGAATCTTTGGAAACCCCAAATGGTATGATATGGGTTAGAAGTGATAAAATGCCTTATAAAGATGCGAATGGTAAGGTTATAGGCGTAATTGGTGTTTTATTCGATATTACAGATCAAAAAGAAAGAGATAAAGATATAAAAGAATCAGAGGAAAAATTCAGAGTTATTGCCGAAAGAAGTTTTGACATAATAATTGTGGCTGATGAAAAAGGAATATGCAGCTATGTTTCTCCTTCAATAGAGAGAGCGCTGGGATATACGCCTGAGGAAATACTTAGCAAGCACTTTCAAATCCTTTTCCCGGAAAATATGCAGAAAAAAGTAGAAAGAATTTGTAATACTTTAATTGGAGGTAAGGAAATTGAGGGGGCAAATCTTGAAATAATTAGAAAAGATAGGGGGAAAGCGATAGTCGAAGTTAACGGTTCTTCCATAATTGAGGATGAAAAGATAGTTGGAATTCAAATACATTTAAGAAATATAACTGAGCGCAAGTTAGAAGAAGAAATGATAGAGAAAGAAAAAAACAAATTGCAGAAATATATTGATGTAGCAGGTATTATATTAAAGATTATCGATAGAAATGGTAAAGTAAGTCTAATCAATAACAGAGGTTGTGAAGTTTTAGGATATGCAAAAGAGGAGATTTTAGGAAAAAATTGGATTGATAATTTTGTTCCGGAAAGACTACAAAACAAAATGAATGATATTTTAGCGAAACTTAGATCTAAGAAAACTATTTCTTATGAACATTTCGAAAGTCCAATTTTAACTATAAATGGAGAAGAAAAAATTATTAGTTGGTATAACACTGCATTAAAAGGTGAAAGAGGTGAATTTCAGGGAATATTAAGCTCTGGAGAGGATGTTACTACAAAAAGTAAAGTTGAACGAGAACTCCAGGAGAATTACCAAAAATTGCAGCAAATTATGGAGGATACTGTTTATACTATGGCCAAAGTTGTTGAAAAAAAAGATCCATATTCCGCTGGTCATCAAAAAAGAGTCTCTCAGCTTGCTACAGCTATAGCAAAAGAGATGAAATTACCTAAAGATAAAATTGAAGGGTTAAAGGTTGCATCATTGGTTCATGATATCGGGAAAATAGGTATGCCTATAGAGATTTTAAGTAAACCAAGTGGTTTGACTGAATTAGGTCATGATTTAATGACAGAACATCCTTTAACCGGGCATGATATTTTAAAAGAGATTGATTTTCCTTGGCCAGTTGCTGAAATTGTACTACAACACCATGAAAAAATAAATGGTTCAGGATATCCCAATGGACTAAAAGGTGATGAAATTTTAATAGAAGCGAAAATATTATGTGTAGCTGATGTTATAGAGGCTATGAGTTCTTATAGGGCTTATAGGCCTAGTCATAGTATAAAGGAAGCCTTAAAGGAGCTAACTAAAAATAAAGGAATTCTTTATGATTCAATGGTTGTAGATGCTTGTAAAACATTATTTAAGTATAAAGGTGCAAAATTTAATTTCTTACAGTAAATATAACAGGTGCTAGATTCTTCGCAATGTAAAATATGTGCTGATATATTAGCACATATGTTTGGGAATGAAAGTAATGGATAATATAATTATAAGAAAAGGTAGAACTGAAGACGCACAAGATTTTTCTCAGCTTATTTTATTGTCTGCGGCTACTTTCTTCTCATCTATTTTTGCTTCTAATACAGAAGAGATAATGAAAAAAATATTTTAACAGCCAGGTAATCTTTTTAGTTTTGAACATTCATATTTTATTGAAGTGAATAATAAGATAGCGGGAATGGCATTAGGATATAATTGGGAACAGAAAAGGCGGGAAGAGCTGTATACCGGCCTACTACTGGTTAAATATTTGAAATGGAGTTTTTTCACAAGAATATTTTATTTACTTAAAGCACAGAGTTTAGTGGGGAAAGTTTTAGAAAATGAATACTACCTCAGTAATATCGCTGTATATCCCGCGTTTAGAGCTCTTGGATTAGGAACAAAGCTTTTTTCAGAAATTAAACGAGAGTCAGATAAAACTGGCGCCAACAAAATCGTTTTAGATGTAGAGACCAATAACAAAAGAGCGATTAAATTATATGAGAAACTTGGCCATATCATAAAATGGAGAACACCATCTATAAAAATTAAAAAAGAAACTTTTGAATTCTTTAGAATGCTTAAAGTTTTGGAATAAGATAGCTAGGACACTTAATGGTAGAAAGTGCCCGGGGATACAATTTAGGAAGAAAAATCTCGCTTTCTCAGGAAGAGGGCGGGATTTTCTTTTTAAAAATTGTTATTTTTTATTTGTCTTATCTATAGAAATACTATAAAATTAATACGTGTAAGAAAAATAATTTAAAGGTGAGATGATATGAAGAAGAAAGAGTATGACGTAATTATTATTGGTGCAGGGCCAGCTGGGATTTTTACTGCCCTTGAGCTGACCAGGAAGAATAATATTTCTGTATTGATATTAGAAAAAGGGGAAGAGATTGAAAAAAGAGAGTGTCTGATGAGAAGTAAAAATGGCGGCTGTTTTCATTGTTCCCCCTGTGCAATAATCTCCGGATGGGGAGGAGCAGGCGCCTTTAGTGACGGTAAACTAAATTTATCTACCGAAATTGGGGGGCAGTTAGATAATTATATTGATAAAGATAGGGTAGCTGAATTAATTGAATACGCTGATGATATTTACCTCGAATTTGGAGCAGATAAAACTGTTTACGGTACAGATGAAGAAGAGATAGATATTCTCAAGAAAGAAGCTTCTTTGGCAAAATTGAAATTGATACCTACAAGGATTAGACATTTGGGGACAGAAAAATGCGTAGAAATATTAAAAAAGATGCAGGATTACTTGAGGACTAAAATTAATATTAAGACAGATGCCAAGGTTAAAGAAATATTAGTAGAAAAAGGAAAGGCAATAGGAATTGAGACGGTAAAAGGTGAAATAATTAAAGGAAAATATATAGTGGCTATGCCGGGGAGGGCAGGTTCTGAATGGCTAAAAGAGCAAGCAGAAGCTCTGGATATAAAAATAGCTAATAACCCGGTAGATGTTGGGGTGAGGGTTGAGGTTCCGGCTGTAGCTATGAAACGATTAACTGATGCGATATACGAATCAAAATTAGTCTATTATACACAGATATTTGATGATAGAGTTCGTACTTTCTGCATGTGTCCTTATGGTGAAGTGGTAACTGAATTTAATGACGGTATCGCTTCGGTAAATGGACACA
>DAOUTX010000184.1 GCA_030668465.1 Atribacterota bacterium
ACAAGATACAAAATGCGAATGAATATTGATAAGTAAGGAGTAGGAGCGTATTGCATACGCCCCCTGCAAAAATAGAATAAAAGGATTTAACGAAATACGAAATACGAAACATCTTGACACTAAGTAGAAAGTATGGTAGATTTAGGCTTGTGCAATTTTATCTTTTATTAGGGGAAATGTTAAATGGGACAAAGAATAGTTTTAGCTTGCAGTGAGTGTAAAAATAGAAATTATGATAAATATAAAAATAAGCAAAATACTCCAGAAAGAATAGAACTTAAGAAGTATTGTAAGTTTTGTAGAACTCATACTTTACACAAGGAAATAAAATAATTTTAGCTTAAGAGCTTTATTTAAAAATAATTAAGGTCCGTAGCTCCAACGGCAGAGCACTGGACTCCAAATCCGGGGGTTGCAGGTTCAAATCCTGCCGGGCCTGCCATTTTTTTGTTATAATAGGGAAAAATGAAAATTAAATTAGGAGCAAGATGAAACTAAAAAATATTTTCAATAAAATAAACAATTTTATGAAAGAAGCTATAGCTGAATTAAAAAAAGTTATATGGCCCACCCAGAAAGAGCTTAAAAATAGCACAATTGTAGTTATTACTACTATAATTATTGCCTCTATTTTTATTGGATTAGTCGATATATTTTTTACTAAAGCACTAACTTTGTTTATAGAATAATACACAATAAATATTAGCTATTTTATGGTAAAAAGGAAGAGAGTTAATTAGTTACGATGGCTTCAAATAAAAGAAAATGGTACGTAGTTCATACTTATTCAGGATATGAAAATAAAGTAAAAATAAATTTAGAACAAAGAGTTAAATCCATGGGAATGGAGAACCAGATTTTCCAAGTATTAATACCCACCGAAAAAGTCTTAGAGGTAAAATCCGGCAAAAGAAAATATGTGCAAAAGAAAGTATTTCCAGGATATGTAGTACTAGAAATGATATTGGATAATAATTCCTGGCAAGTGGTAAGGAATACTCCCGGAGTTACTCGCTTTGTAGGTTCAGGGGGAAAACCGGTACCTTTAAAAGAAGTAGAAATAGATAACATATTAAAACAGATGGGAAAGGGTGAAAAAGTACCCAAGTTAGATATTGAAGTAGGAGAAAATATCAGAATTATCGTTGGCCCATTTACCGGGTATACAGGAAAAGTTAAAGAAGTAGATTATGAAAAAAATAAAATGAAAGTTTTTCTATCTATTTTTGGTCGAGAGACATCTGTTGAGTTAGGTTTTAGTGATATAGAAAAATATTAAATTAGTCGTTAGCATGTCGTATCGCGTAAATTAGTTATTTAGTTACTTGGTTAATTAATTAGAAGAAGATTTACCTGATTAGTGATTAAAATATTACTAAATTGATTAATTTCCCGATTAACCAGCAAACCAAGTAACCACCTAACCAGATAGCCAATTGAGGAGGAATTTAATGGCAAAGAAAATAGTTTCCGTAATAAAATTACAGATACCAGCTGGCAATGCTAATCCCGCACCACCGGTAGGCCCGGCTTTAGGTCAGCATGGTTTAAACATTATGGAATTTTGTAAGGCTTTTAACGAGAAAACAAGACAAGATGTTGGAACTGTAATACCCGTAATTATAAATGTATATGAGGATAGATCTTTTACTTTTATCTGCAAAAAGCCTCCAGTTGCCTTTTTATTGAAAGAAGCAGCAGGAATAGAAAAGGGATCAGGTATACCCAATAAAGAAAAAGTGGCAAAGTTATCTCGGGTAAAAATTGAAGAGATTGCTAAACGTAAAATGCCTGATTTAAATACTAATGATTTAGAAGGTGCTATGAAAATAGTTGAAGGCACTGCCAGAAGCATGGGAATAGAGATAGAGAACAATAATTAATTGTAAGCTTATGTGGAAGGATAAAATCCAATAATACCACAAGGAGAAAAAAGATGAGTAGAAAAAGAGGTAAAAAATATTTAGAAGCCATTAAAGATTATCAAAAAGATAAGTTTTACGAACCGGAAGAAGCTTTAGATTTAGTTAAAAAGCTTCACTGGGCGAATTTCGAAGAGTCTATTGATATTGCGATTAAATTGGGTATCGATACCCGTCGTTCAGAGGAACAGATAAGGGGAGCGGTAGATTTGCCTCATGGTACAGGCAAAAAAGTGAAAGTTGTTGTTTTTGCTGAAGGAGAGAAAGCAAAAGAGGCAGAAGAAGCCGGGGCTGATTTTGTAGGAGCAGAAGATTTAGCTGAAAAGATACAAAAAGGATGGACCGATTTTGATGCCACCATAGCAACTCCGGATATGATGAAAATAGTAGGAAAGTTAGGTAAAGTATTAGGCCCTCGAGGTCTAATGCCTAACCCTAAAGTTGGAACCGTTACTTTTGATGTAAAAAATACCGTAAAAGCAGTAAAAGCGGGGAAAGTGGAGTATCGAGCGGATAAATTTGGTATAGTGCACGCACCCTTAGGAAAGACAAATTTTAATAAAGAGAAATTATTAGAAAATTTCACTACTTTTGTCGACGCTATTATTAAAGCTAAACCATCAGCTGCCAAAGGAAGATACATACGCAGCATTGCTATTTCATCTACTATGGGGCCGGGGGTTCACATAGATCCCCAAAAAATAGATGCTTGGATAGAAAAACAAAAAAAATAGAATTGGCAAAAATATAAAAATAAAATATACTTGCAAATTTAGATATACCTTAGACAGCAGGAGTTGTGAAGAAACAACGTAAGCGATATTAAA
>DAOUTX010000167.1 GCA_030668465.1 Atribacterota bacterium
TCCTTGATGCCTTTGAATATATTACTCCTTCATTAAATTGGGGTATGGGTTTCCATGAAGTAACCGACTATATGTATATATCATCTTCCCGCGCTCCCAGTGATGCACAATCCCTGTATGTGAACATGGATGTCTGGAATGCACTTCCTCCGGATTTACAGGAGATTGTAGGATTGGTTGCACACAGAGTATCCCATGAATTCTTTACTGAGTCGGTTGTCCGTGATTCTACAGCATTGGAGAAATATAAGGAATATGGCACTGTTGTGGAGAAATTACCCAAAGATATTGAAGAATTATTATTTGAGAAAGCAAATGAGTACTATGCTGCAGAATCTGCCAAAGATCCCGGTTATAAGAAAGTATATGAATCTGCACTCAAATTTAAAGAAATTTGCGATATGTTTGATATAAAATAATCATTTCTAAAGCATCAACATACACTATATATTCTTAGCATTAACCTTGCTCCGGACTAAATTTTCCGGAGCAAGGTTAGAAAAAGCAAGGAGGAGTCATTAGATTAATTTAAAAAAGTTTGTTCAAACAATCAATTCTATTAGTGAATTTACAGGCCAACTGGTTAAGTTTTTGGTCATTGCTTTAATTGTTGTCCTCTGTTATGAAGTTATTGCCAGATATGTTTTTAATAGTCCAACCATTTGGGCATTGGAAACTTCCAAGATGCTTATGGGAACCCTTGGTGCTTGTGGGTGGGCTTATACTTATTTACATGACGGGCATGTTAGGGTAGATGTTTTCTACTCAAAATTATCGCGCAGAGGAAGAGCATGGATTGATGTCATTTTATCAATTATTTTTCTTTTTCCTATATGCATTATTCTTATCTCTGCAGGAACAAGATGGGCTATCTTTTCCTGGAAAGCGGGTGAAAAAATGGTGGAAAGTAGCTGGCTGCCTCCGGCTGCACCTTTTAGAACCGTATTAATCTTTGGTTTCTGTCTTTTTGCCTTGCAGAGTCTGTCTAAATTCATTCAAGATTTATACTTTATAATTAGAAAGAGAGAGCTATTATAATGGATATTGCTGTAAGTCCTGAAGTCGTTACTATTGGGATGTTCGGAGCCCTTTTAATCGGTGTGCTTACCGGTTTTCCACTGGCTCTTCCCATTGGTGGTGTCGGCGTTATCACCGGGTATTTATTATTTGGTCCCAATGCTTTTGATTTAATATACAGTCGTGTTTACGCCATTATAACCAATTATGGATTTATGGCAGTACCTTTGTTTGTTTTTATGGGGAATATGTTAGAAAAGTCCGGCATTGCTGAAAAAATGTATGATGCAGTACATGTCTGGTTTGGTAAGTTTAGAGGCGGATTGGCGATTACCAGTGTATTAATCGGTACTATTATGGCTGCTTGTGTAGGTATTATTGCAGCTTCCATTACCATGTTAACACTGGTTGCCCTACCGGCGATGATGAAACACAATTATGATAAAGGCCTGGCTACTGGGGCGATCTGTGCCGGAGGTACACTGGGTATTTTAATTCCACCCAGCATTATGCTTATTATTTATGGACCGGTAGCCTGGATTTCAGTAGGGAAGTTATTTATGGCTGCCTTCATGCCTGGCTTTCTCCTTTCCGGACTATATATGCTCTACATCGGTATTCGTTCTTACCTTCAACCGTCAATTGCTCCTTCATTTGAGGATGAAGGTAGGCAGCTAACTTTTGGCCAAAAAAGTAAGATGTTAATTACAACCCTGGCACCAACTGCGTTACTTATCTTGTCCGTAATGGGAGCCATTTATTTTGGTTTGGCGTCTCCCACCGAGGCTGCTGCAGTGGGTGCTGCTGTGGCAACACTTTTAACCATGGCTTATGGCCGTTTTAGCTGGAAAGTACTGAAAGACGTTACGCTGGGGACCATCAAATTAACCGGAATGGTGCTACTAATTGCCGGCTGTTCCACTGCCTTCGTCAGTGTATTTTTAAGCGCCGGTGGTGGTGATGTGGTAGAGAATTTTATTCTTTCTATTCCCGGTGGGCGTTGGATGGCTTTTGCTCTTATTATGTTTGTATGTTTTGTCCTGGGTATGTTTATTGATTGGATTGGTATTATCTTTGTTATGGTTCCCATATTAGCTCCTATTGTTCCTGTTCTGGGATTTGATCCTTTATGGTTTGCCATGATGATTATTGTGAATCTTCAAATGTCCTTTTTAACACCACCTTTTGCTTACGCTATATTTTTCCTTAAAGGTGCAGCTGCACCGGAATTAGGTATTAAAACAAGCGATATCATACGCGGAGTAATACCTTTTGTTATTCTAATGGCGATTGGGTTACTTTTAATGATTGCTTTTCCTCAGATTATTCTCTGGTTACCCGGTACGATGTAGCTATGCCTAAGCCCATCGCAAAAGCGAGATTATAAAGAATATTTTAAAGATATTATAAAGTATCGAAAAAATGGGAGGCAAGTAATGAAAAAAGAGATTATTATGACTGAAAATGCTCCGGCTGCTTTTGGGCCATTTTGCCAGGCAATGAAGGTAAAGGGATTTATCTTTACTTCTGGTATTTTACCCTTGGACCCGTCAACCGGTAAAAAGGTAGAGGGTGGTATCGAAAAGGAAACCAGGCAGACCCTGGATAATATTAAAGCTATTTTGGAAGCTGCCGGTTCTTCCTTAAATGATGTGGTAAAGGTGACTGTATACCTTACTGATATGAATGATTTTAAAGTGGTTAATGAAATTTATGACCAATATTTTTCCGAGCCCTACCCGGCACGTGCAGCCATAGAAGTCAGTAGGCTTGCCAAGGATGCAAAAGTAGAAATCCAGGCAACCGGAATATGTGAAGAGTAATCAAGATTGTTTAAAAAATAAAAAAGAGTTTTAATGAAAAAAGTCTTAAATTTGACATAATATTGTTTAAAGATATCATATCATAAGATTATCAGACAGTATGACTAATATGACACAATAGGTAGAGAAAGGAGTAGGACAATATTTAACAAAGTTCGAACAAAAAAAGTTTATATAATAATTGTGGAGCAAATTAGGGATTTAATCAAAGAGGGTAAATTAAAACCGGGAGATAAACTTCCTCCGGAGCAA
>DAOUTX010000109.1 GCA_030668465.1 Atribacterota bacterium
TCTGAAATTTAATCTTATCACTCATCACTTATTACTTGTTACTGTATTTTATACGAGATACGATATACGAAATACTATATACTAATTAAGGCCTGGGGGGACAGAGATGACTGAATTGAGGAAAGATCCTATAATTGATAATTGGGTAATAATTTCTACAGAGAGAGGCAGAAGACCCTTAGATTACAAAATAAAAATAGAGGAAAAGAAAAAAGACAGCTGTGTGTTTTGTGAAGGGAATGAAGGTAAAACACCCCCTGAAATATTTACTTTTCGGAAAAAAGGTACCAGGGAAAATAGTCCGGGATGGAAAGTAAGAGTAGTAACCAATAAATATCCTGCTTTAAAGATGGAAGAGAGGGAAGCTGCCCTAGAAAAGGCCGGAATGTTTTGGAAAATGGACGGTCTGGGGGTACACGAAGTAATAATTGAAACTCCACATCATCATAAAGATTTTGATAATTTAAGTATCGGCAACATTGTTTTAATCTTAAAAACTTATCGGCAAAGATATTTAGATTTATCCAAGGATAAAAGGATAAAATATATTCTAATATTTAAAAATTACGGGATTGATGGAGGAGCCTCTTTGGAGCACCCTCATTCTCAGCTTATCGGTACTCCTATTATCCCCCAAAGGATAAAAGAAGAGTTAAAAGGGGCTAAAGAATATTTTGACCTTAATGGGAGATGTATTTTCTGCGATTATATAAAACAAGAGATAAAATCTAAAGACAGATTGATAAAAGAAACAGAAAAATATGTGGCTATTTCGCCTTTTGCTGCCAGATTCCCCTTTGAAATCTGGATACTTCCTAAATATCATAATGCCTGTTATGAGGAGATCGGCGATAATGATATTTTAAGTTTAGCCAGAGTAATGAAAGAAATTCTATCTGATATAAAGAAAAAACTAAATAACCCCCCTTACAATTTTATAATTCATACTGCGCCCTCTAAAGAATTTTTTACCAGAGAATGGCTAAATTTGGATAAGAAATACCACTGGCATATAGAAATAATTCCTCGATTGACCAAAATAGCCGGATTTGAATGGGGAACCGGGTTTTATATTAATACTACTTCTCCGGAAGAAGCAGCCAGAATCCTCCGGTAGAGTGAGACCGTATCTAGTATTTCGTATATCGTATATCGTAAATTAGCGTAGGGCGTTTAGCGTAAAGCGTATACATTCAGTTATCTGGTTAGTTGGTTACCTGGTTAACTAGTTGAGGGATGAGAGTATATTAAGGAATTAGCATTAAACCAATTAACCAATTAACTAGCTAACTAGCTAACTAAATGGATCGGAGGAAGAAATTATGAAAATGAAAAGTATTGCTGTTCTTACCAGCGGGGGAGATTCCCCGGGGATGAATGCTGCTATTCGGGCAGTGGTACGAACCGGAATATTCCATAATTTAGAGGTATTTGCTGTGGAGAGGGGATTTAGCGGTTTAATGGAAGGGCAAATTTCCCCTATGGATCAGGTATCGGTAGGTGGAATTATGCAAAGAGGAGGGACCATTCTTAAAACCTCCCGTAGTGAGAAATTTAAAACTAAAGAAGGCCTTGATATTGCTTTAAAAAAACTTCGTAAATTCGATATTGATGGCTTGGTAAATATCGGAGGCGATGGTACCTTGCGAGGGACTCGAGATTTAAGCGCTTTAGGACTAAAGACTATCGGAATTCCGGCTACCATCGATAATGACCTGCCTAAAACAGATATGGCTATAGGTGTAGATACCGCCTTAAATACAGTTATTGATGCCATTGACAAAATTAAAGATACAGCTTCTTCTCATCAGAGGGCATTTGTGGTGGAAGTAATGGGGAGAAATTCAGGTTATTTAGCCTTGATGAGCGGAATTGCCGGAGGAGTTGAAATAATTCTTATTCCAGAAATTTCCTATAATTTATCGGAAATTAGTATAAAATTAAAAGAGGGTTATCAAAGAGGAAAGACCCATTGTATTATTGTTATTGCGGAAGGAGTAGGAAAAACCGATGAAGTAAGCAAATATTTAGAAGATAAGATTGGTTACGAAACACGAATTACCATTTTAGGTTATCTACAAAGAGGTGGTTCACCTTCTGCCTTTGATAGACTATTAGCCAGTCGTTTAGGAGCAGCGGCTGTAGAACATCTATTAAAAGGTGAAACATCTAAAATGGTAGGATTGATTGGAAATAAAGTTGAGGCAACTGATTTAGAGGTAGTCCTGAGCCAGCAAAAAACCATTAAACAAAATCTTTATAATTTAGCTTCGGTGTTAGCAAAATAAAGGACGTATGCCGTATATCGCATTCTAACGGATAGGATATTTGGTTAGTTAATTGGTGAATTAATAGGCTTTACAAATTAACCAAATGGATAATATAAAACATGAATAATAATAAAAGTGTAGGGGTTCGATTTATCGAACCCGCAGGAAGTCTACCAAAAAGAAAAGAAATAAGATTAAAAAATTATGATTACAAATCAAATGGTTACTATTTTATTACTATTTGTACTTATAGAGGAAAACCATATATCAAGAAATACGAAGAAATGATAGACAAAATTTTATTATCTTTACCAGAACGTTTTTCTGGTTTAAAAATCGATTGGTATATTCTTATGCCTACCCATCTTCATATGATTTTTGTATTTAACGAAACAAAAAAATATTTATCGGAAATTATAAGGACATTTAAGGCTTTAGTTACCAGAAATACTAAAATGAAATTTTGGCAGAGAAATTATTATGAACATGTCATAAGAAATGAAAATGCTCTATTAAAAATAAGGGAATATATTCAGAATAATCCTTTAGTAGAAAGAATAAAATTAGAAGAGTTTTATAAAGACGGGTCGGATGAATCCGACCCCTACAAGAAATAAGAAAATTTGTCAAAGCCGTTTCTTGACGGAAGAGAAGGAATTTTAATGTCTTTATCGGGAATATTCTCCCTATGGAATCAATCTAAAGAATTTGAAGAAATAATAAAAATAATAAAAGGAAAGTTGATAAACAAAATTTTACTTTCCGGCCTGAAGGATAGCGCCCGTTCTTTCTTTATCGCTGCCTTAGCCTCAAAAGAGGAAATAAAAAAATCTTACCTCATTATTACCGATTCTCAGGAAAATGCCTTAAAGATATACCAGGATTTAGGTACTTTTTTAAACAATCCCCAAAGTGAGGAAGAGAATATTTTTCTTTTCCCTTCTTTTGATGTCCTTCCTTATGAAGACATCAATTCTGATCCTCAGATAATCCAGCAAAGAATTAATATCCTGAAACATCTTTCTATGAACGACCACAATAAAAAGAGGATTATTTTAATTGCTGATATTAAAGCCCTCCTACCCAAATTAGCCTCTCCTCAAAAATTTAAAAAGACGAGTTGGAAATTAAAAGTAGGAGATGTCATAAAAAAAGATGATTTTTTAAAAATTCTCTTAGGCCAAAATTATCGTTCGATAGAGATAGTTGAAAAAAAAGGCGAATTTAGCAGCCGGGGAGGGATTATCGATTTTTTCCCGGTAGCCAGTGAAAACCCTCTTCGATTAGAATTGTTCGGAGATCAGATAGAATCGATCAGGTATTTTAATTTGAATACCCAAAGGTCGATACTTAAATTGACTGATTATACTCTCCTTCCTTCCCGGGAATTAATTGCCGATGGTTCATCCAATTATAATTACAGCACTATATTTGATTATCTTCCCGATGACCTTATAGTCCTACAAAACGAACCGGAATTAATTAAAGAGAAAACGGAGGAGTTTCAGGAAGAGATTGAAGATATTTACCAAAAAATTGAGAAAGATAAAAGGGAATTAATCTTCTCACCTTCTTCTTATTTCATCACTAACTCCGAGATTTGTGATAAATTAAAATCTAAAAAAATAATTAATTTTACCTATTTCCCGGAGGAGAACAAAGAAAGTGTCTCCGGTAATCAGGAAGGGGAAAAAGAATATATTAGAGAGTTTGTTTTCGAAGGACAGGAAATTAGTTCTTATTTTGGGAGCTTAGATCTATTTGCCAAAGATTTAGAAAAATGGCAGAAAGAAAAACAGCATATTATTATTCTGGTCAGGAATGAAGGGCGGGCCCAGCGCTTAGGGGAGATATTAGAAGAAAGGGGGATAGAAAGATTTATTACAGGAAAGTTAGAGGAATATGCTCCTTTAAAATCAACCATCTTCATTTCTTATGGTTACCTAAATTATGGATTCAGGCTTCCTGACCTTAAAACAGTTTTTATAACCGACCAGGAAATATTTGGCAAGGAAAGGAATAAAAGATATAAATTAACCAGGCGTAAGAGCGAACCCTTTTTCACTGTAATGGATATCTCTCCCGGAGACTATGTAGTACACATTGATCATGGTATAGGCATATATAGAGGAATTATAAATTTAACCGTTAAAGGAATAAAACAGGATTACCTTTTAATCGAATATGCGCAAGGGGACAAACTGTATGTCCCGGTAGACCAGTTTGATTTAGTTCATAAATATATAGGCATCAAAGATAAAACTCCCAAGATTTACCGTTTAGGAGGAGTCTCCTGGGGAAAGGCTAAAGGGAAAGCAAAAAAGTCA
>DAOUTX010000038.1 GCA_030668465.1 Atribacterota bacterium
CAGATTAAAGATGAGATAAAAGGAGTAATCGATTTAACTGATAAGATGTATAAAGCTTTTGATTTTTCCTATCGCGTGGAATTAAGCACTAAACCGGAAAATGCCATGGGTTCTGATGAAATATGGGAAAGGGCTATCAGCAGTCTGGAAGAAGCTTTGAAAGATAAAAAAATAGATTATATTGTAAATGAGGGCGATGGTGCATTTTACGGTCCTAAAATAGATTTTCATTTACAGGATTGTATAGGCAGAAGCTGGCAGTGCGGCACCATCCAGTTAGATTTTATTATGCCGGAAAAATTTGATCTTTACTATATTAATAAAGAAGGGAATAAGGAACGGCCGGTTATGCTGCACCGAACTGTTCTGGGAAGCATAGAGAGATTTATCGGGATACTTATCGAAAATTATGCGGGAGCATTTCCTTTGTGGTTAGCCCCCGTTCAAGTAAGATTGCTGCCCATTGCTGACAGGCATGTTGAGTATGGCAAAAATATAATGAATGAGCTAAGTAAACATAATATAAGGGCAGAATTAGACGGGATTAATGATAAAATTGGGGCTAAGATAAGAAAAGCTGAGATGGAAAAGATTCCCTTTATGTTGGTATTTGGGGATAAAGAATTAGAAGAGGGTCTCGCTTCAGTAAGAAAGAGAGGAAAGGGAGACTTAGGGAAGATAAAAATTACCAAGTTTATTGAAGATGTTTTAAGAGAGGTCAAAGAAAAAACTTTATAGCATATAATAATTCTTCTATATCCATATATTTTGATTATTTATAAAGATTTATGTTATTGTAAATTTTAATGGGGAATTAGAAAAAGAAAAAGAATGGTATTTTTTATCTAACTTTTAGTGATATGCGGTACGAATTTTATTTTGGATTCTGACTTCTGGCTCCTATTTTCTTTGCGAGATCCGATTCACGAGATAAGAGTATATATTGACTATAAATAAAGAATATGTTATAGTTTTTTAGAAATAATGAAGGTTTGTATATATTTTAAGGAAATTTAAGAGCTATATTTTTTTACCTATTAAAATTAGTAAAATTATATTTTAAAGTTGAGCTAAAAAACTAATTTGAAATGTATAAAAATTGACGTATTGCTCGTCTTTAATCGACGTAAAGGAGGAAAATAGGAATTAAGTCAACATCAAAGTTAAGAATAAATGAAAAAATCAGAGCAGAGAAGATTAGGCTTATAGATTTTGAAGGTAAACAGGTAGGGATAGTAAGTAAAAAGGAGGGTCTTGAACTTTCAGAAAAGAGCAATCTTGACTTAGTTGAAGTTGCACCAGATGCTAATCCTCCGGTTTGCAGAATCATTGATTACGGAAAATATAAATACTTACTGGATAAAAAAAATAGAAGTGGGAAGAAGAAACAGAAAAGCGGCGGAATGAAAGAAATAAAGATGCGCCCTAATATCGGAGAGCATGATTACAATTTTAAAGTTAAAAATCTATGTAAATTTTTAGAAGAAGGTAATCAGGTAAAAATTACTATAATGTTTAGAGGGCGAGAAATGAGATATTTAGATTTAGGAAGAGAATTATTGGACCGTATAACTAAACATACCGAAGAAATTGCCAAGGTTGTAAAGGAGCCAAAGTTAGAAGGACGGAATATGATTTTAGTTTTACTGCCTAAATAATAAAAACATTACTAGAAAAGAGGTTAAAAACATATGCCCAAAATGAAGACGCATAAGAGTTCAGCAAAAAGATTTAAGGTAAGCAGTTCAGGTATAATAATAAGGTCAAAGGCTTATAAAAGTCATATTTTGACTAAAAAAACTGCAAAGCGCAAGAGAAATCTAAGGAAAGGTACTACGGTTAGTAGCGCTGAGGTAAAAAAGGTTAAAGTATTGTTACCCTATTCTTAATATTTTTAAAAAATATTAAAAGGTTATTTTTGCCATTCCGCACTCAATGCGGAATCCATGATTAGGGGCACGATACATCGTGTTCAAAGAAACCAGAAGATAGAAGAAGAATAGATTCCCACCGCAGTTTACACTCACGAAAGTGAGTGCGGGGATGACATATAGAAAAATAATTCGGATATAGAAAAGATAAGGAGTGAATAGGATGCCAAGAGCGACAAATAGTGTTGCCTCAAGAAGAAGAAGAAAAAAAGTACTAAAATTGACTAAAGGATATTGGGGGGCGAAAAGTAAACTTTATCGTACTGCTCATGAAGCTATGATGAAGGCACTTTCTTATGCCTACAGAGATAGAAGAGCGAGAAAAAGAGATTTTAGAAGTTTGTGGATAACCAGAATTGGTATTGCTGCCAGGAACGAAGGAATATCTTATAATAAATTTATAAGAGGTTTAAGGGTTGCAGGAGTAGAAATCAATCGGAAAATATTAGCTGAATTAGCAGTGAGAAATCATGAAGCATTTGTTAGTGTAGTGAAAGTAGCTAAAGAAGGCGTAAATTAGGTTTATTTATATACACATTGATATCTACACAATATTTTTTATTAAAAGTTACAATAAAGATAAGTAGGTTATAACTAACTTGATATTTAGCCCGGTTAAGTAATAACCGAAATTCACTTTAGAACTGCAGACTGAAATTATAAAAAGTAAGTTTTGCCAGTACTCCACTGTTATAAGGAGGAGAGCATGGATTTGCTTAGTAAAAGGCAGATCAAAAAGGGTGGTACCGCGGAAAAGGTTTGTAATTTTCGTCCCTTTACAAGGCGAAGAAAATTGTAAACCTTTTTTTATTTTATCGAGCTATTAATGATAAGGAGGGGATACTATTGGAAAATAAAATAAAAGAGGTTAAAAAAGAAATTGTTTCTAAGTCAAATTTGATTAAGGATTTAAAAGATATTGAGAAATTAAGAGTAGAATATTTGGGTAGAAAGGGGGCGGTAACTCTCTTATTGAGAAAGTTAGGAACACTTTCTCCGAAGGAAAGGCCAAAAATTGGGCAGTTATTGAACCAGACCAAAAGAGAGATTGAAGAGCTACTCAAGACAAAAGAGGTAGAAATAGAAAAACTGGATAAAGAAAAAAGATTACAGGGAGAAGGTATCGATATTACTCTTCCGGGGAGAAAATTAGGTAGAGGAACTGCTCATCCCATTAATTTAGTTTTAAGGGAGATTGAGGAAATATTTTTGAGTTTAGGGTTTAAAATGGAAGAGGGTCCGGAAGTAGAATTAGATTACTATAACTTTGAGGCACTCAATATTCCTAAAGACCATCCTGCCAGAGATGACCAGGATTCTTTTTATATTACCAAAGATATTCTCCTCCGTCCCCAGACTTCTCCTGTACAAATCCGTACGATGGAAAATCAGAAACCACCGGTTAGAATTATTGCTACGGGAAAATGTTATAGACGCGATGCCACTGATAGTACTCATTCCCCCATGTTTCATCAGATAGAGGGCCTGGCAGTGGACAAAGACATCACTTTTGGAGATTTAAAAGGAATCTTAACGATTTTTGTGCACAGGATGTTTGGTGAAGATAGGAAAGTAAGATTTAGACCGGGATATTTTCCATTTGTTGAACCTGGGGCTGAGGTGGATGTATCTTGTTTATTATGTGGAGGTAAAGGATGTAAATCTTGTGGTTACGTCGGTTGGTTAGAGATTATGGGAGCAGGAGTAGTACATCCGAAAGTTTTAGAGATGGTCGGTTATGATCCGGAAGAGTATTCAGGCTTTGCCTTTGGAATGGGTGCAGAAAGAATTGCCATGCTAAAATATGGTATAAATGATATACGATTATTTTTTGAAAATGATTTAAGGTTTTTAAAACAATTTTAATTAGTATATCGTATTTCGTATTTCGTGAAGAAAATAGAAGTCAGGAGCCAAAATCCAATAGCCAGAAGAAAGAAAAAGAGCAATACGAAAAAAGTTTTGTATTTTGAACCATGGTTTTTGTTTTACGCTTTAAATTTTTAGTTTTAGTGTTGTAAACGCTTAATACTTTACGACCGATAAGATAAATGGCTCATTTGTAGTCCTGTAATCTTTACGATATACGATATACAATATACGAAATTCGAGACAGGGAGGAGAAAGAAAATGCAGGTTTCTTATAATTTATTAAAAGAATATGTTGATATAGATATGTCGGCTGAAGAGCTTGCTCAAAGATTGACTATAAATGGCATAATTTTAGAGAGGATGGAAAACATATCTACCGAGATAGAAAAAGTAGTAGTGGGCAGAATAACCGCTATAGACCATCATCCTGAAAATAAAAAATTATCTGTTTGCCAGGTAGACATAAAAGAGGAAACACTTCAAATAATTTGCGGGGCAAAAAATATGAAGGTTTCTGATAAAGTGGCAGTTGCTTTAGAAGGAGCAAGATTACCCCAGATAGGAATTATCAAAAGTAAGAAATTTAAAGATGTTTTATCTTCAGGGATGCTTTGCTCAGCCTCTGAATTGGGTATAGAACCAGGGGAATCTCCTGGAATATTAATTTTAAAAGAAGATGCTGTTTTGGGGGAAGATATAAGGAAAATAATAGAATTTGACGATACTATATTTGATTTTGAAATACATTCTAATCGTCCTGATTTAATGAGCATAATAGGAATAGCCAGAGAAGTAGCAGCAATTACCGATAATAAGCTTAAAACTCCCGAAATAAAGATAAAAGAAAAAGATGAAAGAATTGAAAAAGATATTACTGTGAAAATTGAGGCGGAAGATTTATGCCCTCGTTATACCGGAAGAGTAATAAAAGATATTAAGATAGAAGAATCGCCCTTATGGTTAAAATGGAAGTTAAGATTGTTAGGGGCAAGACCAATAAATAATATTGTAGACATTACTAATTTTGTAATGATGGAGACAGGGCAGCCGCTTCATGCCTTTGATCTTGATTTAATTAAAGGCAAGACCATTATAGTTCGAAAAAACAGACCGGGTGAAACTATCTGTACTTTGGATGATGTAGAAAGACAGTTGCCCTCCAATAGTTTGGTTATCGCTGATACAGAAGGGGCTATCGCGCTTGCCGGAATAATGGGGGGAAAATATTCTGAGATTGATCAAAACACTAAAAATGTATTTTTAGAATCAGCCTATTTTAATTCAGTAAATAATCGAAGAAGTACTGCGAAATTTGGCTTAAGAACTGAGGCTTCAAATAGGTTTGAAAAGGGGATAGATAAAGAAGTGCAAATATACGCCATGGATCGGGCTGCTGATTTAATAAGTAAGATTGCTATGGGTAAAATAAGCTCGGGGAAAATCGACACAAATGAAAAATTATATCAGCCTTGCAAGATAAATTTAAGGATAAAAAGAGTAAATAGAATATTGGGACAGCTTTTAGATAAAGATGAATCTAAAACAAAGAATAAAATTATTAATATTTTGGATAAATTAGAATTTAAAGTAGTAGAAGATAAGGGAGAATATATCGAAGTAATTCCTCCTTCTTTTAGAGGAGATGTGGAAAGAGAAATAGATATAATTGAAGAAATTGCTCGTATTTATGGTTACGATAAGATAGAACCTACTCTCTTTAACACTACCATTGCCCAGGAGGGAAAAAATTTCCGATTCAGGGTAATTGATCACGCAAGGGAAACTTTAATCGGTTGTGGTTTAAATGAGGTTATAACTTATAGTTTTATTTCTCCTGACATATTTGATAGAATAAGAATACCCGAAGGACATAAATTAAGGAACGCCATAAAAATTAAAGATCCTATGACTAGAGACTATTCTTTAATGCGGACCTCCTTAATTTCAAGTTTGTTAGAAGTTATTAAATGGAATACTAATCGACAAGCAGAGTTGGTTAAAA
Organism: Atribacterota bacterium; assembly: GCA_030668465.1. Taxonomy (GTDB): domain Bacteria; phylum Atribacterota; class Phoenicimicrobiia; order Phoenicimicrobiales; family Phoenicimicrobiaceae; genus Sediminicultor. Next base: position 5,806 of record DAOUTX010000038.1, read on the forward strand.
TATTTGAAGTAGGTAAAATATATTTACCTTACCATGATAAACCAAATTCCTTGCCTCAAGAGAAATTAATAATAGCCGGAGCAATAAATAAGACCGGTCGGGGAGATATTTGGGAAAAATCAATTTCTTTAGATATTTTTGATATTAAAGGTATAATCGAGACAGTTTTTCAGGGCTTAAAAGTGGGAAATTGGGAAGTAGTTCCCTGCAATCATCCTGCTTTTCATCCTCTACGGAATGGCAAGATTATTATGAGAGGAGAAGAAGTAGGTATTTTTGGCGAGATACATCCGGAAGTAATAAACAATTATCGTATCCCCGGTAAAGTAAATTTGTTTGAAATTGATTTTGAAAATTTATTACCCAACGTTCCCTCCGATATCAAATATTGTGTTTTGCCGAAGTATCCTTCAATTCAAAGAGATCTGGCCTTGATAGTAAAAGAAGAAATATTTTCGGCTGATATTATTAAAACAATAAAGTCTATCGATGAAAAGTTGATTAAAAAAATAACTTTGTTTGATATGTTTAAAGGAAAGCAAATTGGGGATGGTTATAAGAGTTTAGCTTACTCTGTGGTTTTTCAAGCCGAAGACCGAACTTTAATTGACCAAGAAGTGGAAAATATATATAAGAAAATTAGAGAGCAATTAATTACTAAATTTTCTGCTAAAATTAGAGAGTGAGAGAAGCTAATAGTACTAAAGCGGAAAACGAAAAGCGCAAAATACAAAACTATAACTAAAAAACTAAAGATTAAGAAAAGAGTTTTGAATTTTGAATTATGGTTTTTAGTTTTTGGCTTTAAATTTTTAACTTGTAATACCACTATATACCAAACGATATCCGCTTATTCGCTATATCTATGGAAAGTAAGTAGGAGACATTTATGACAATAAATTGGATAGATGTATCAATAATGATAATACTCTTATTAAATATGGTTATTGGGATACGTCGTGGCATTATTAGAGGAATAATAAATTTAATAGGAGTTATCACTGCTATTTTCCTGGCAATTTTCTGGTTTAGCGAGGTGGGAGAATATATAAGTTCACATAGTCAACTAAGCAGGGAAATAGCAAACATATTAGGTTTTGCTCTAATATTTTTGGGAATATATTTAATTGCGAGAATTATTGAAATATTTTTAAAAAAAATATTTTCCTTATTGTTTGTATCCTGGATCGATGGTTTGGGAGGAGCTTTGTTTGGTTTAACTAAAGGCTCTTTAATAGTCGGAATTTTATTAGTTATTATTGCCTTTATTCCTTTACCAGTTTTTTTGAAAGAACAATTAGAAAGCTCGTTTTTGGCTAATAGATTCGCGGTCATGACTACAATTGTCTATGATTATTTAAAAGATTGGCTTCCTTTAAGCATTCAGTTTAACACGGAAGAATTTCTTAAAAAATTCCATCTTAATTTAATTGTATAGGAATTTCCCTTTTCCGCAAACCTTAATTCGTATCTCGTTTATTAGTGCGGAGCGGATAGCGTTTAGCGTATAGTTAAGAAAAGAAGAGCAAAATACAGAAACTGAAATAAATAAATAATAATAATGTATAGCATATGGTTAAGAAAAAAGAAGACAAAGACGAAATACAAAAGCCAGAAAAAATTAGTACCACGTATATGGATACAGCAATGAGTCATAAGATTATATTTATGATTATGTAAAAGCAGGTCATTTATTACATGTTACGCATTACACAATTTGCTGGCCAACTGTTAGTCTGGGAGATTAATTAATCTTGCACTTGTTACCCGCACCTATACGCTAAACGCTGTACGCTTTACGCTAGTTATATTTACTAATGACTAATTTAAAAGGTGAGATATATTTTGGATGAGCATACATTTTCAGTTTTAGAATTTTCAAAAATCAAAAATCAACTAAAAGAAAAAATATCCACCGCTACTGGTGAATTAATCGTAGAAAATATCACTCCTAAGATTGGTTTACAACAAATTTTTAATACTCAAAGAGAAACTACCGAAATGCGAGAAATTATTTCTTACGATGGAACCCCTCCCTTTTCCAGATTGGAAGACATTAGTAGTGAATTAAAAAGATCTGCAGTTAAGGGATCTATCCTCGATGCTAAAAAAATTATAAAAATATTAAAAGTTTTAAAAACTTCCCGCTTGATTAAAAAATTTCTATTGAAAACCAAAGAAAAATATCCTTTGATTAAAGTGAGAGCAGAAAAAATACGAACTTTTTCCGAATTAGAGAAAGAAATAATCCAATGTATCGATGAAGATGGAGTGGTTTTAGACCGAGCGAGTCCAGAGCTAAGGAAGATTAGAAGAGATATATTAAAAAAAGAACAAGCTCTAAAAAATAAATTAGAAACCATTATCAGATCTTCCCGTTTTGCCGCCATTATTCAAGAACCTTTAATAACTGTAAGACAAAATAGGTACGTTATACCTGTAAAGCAAGAAAAAAAAGCAAAATTTCCCGGAATAGTTCACGATAAATCTGATAGCGGAGCTACTTTATTTATTGAGCCCTTTGTAGTAGTAGAGTTAAATAATTTGCTCCGTCAATTAATTAAGGATGAAGAACAAGAGATATTAAAAATTCTGCAAAGAATAACTTCGCTTATCGGAGAAAGAGCACAAGAAATTAATGATAGTGTTTTATGTCTGGGTGAAATTGATTTTATTTATGCCAGAGCAGCATTAGCCGATAAAATGAAAGCAGTAGAACCAAAATTAAACCAA
>DAOUTX010000024.1 GCA_030668465.1 Atribacterota bacterium
GAAAATTGACCATCTTATTCCCCAAAAAACGGTCTCTGTTTCTAAAGATGAATATGTAGAAAATCAGAAAGCTATAACCCCAGATGAATCGGTTAAAAAAATAAGACCTTCTTCTGGGGCTGGTCCGGTACCCATATCTCCAGTTGCCCGACGTTTTGCAGAAAAAAAGGGAATTGATTTCTCCCAACTTACCGGTTCAGGTCCTGGGGGGAGGATTATTAAAAGGGATGTAGAAAAGGTGATATCCGAACAGGAACAACTTGGTACAGTTGCAGATACTGCAAAAACGATTTCTGGTGTGACACCCCTCACTAAAGAACGGGGCATATCTTTTCCGGAACCAATAAAGGAAGTTCCAGTGAAAGGAGTACGGCAGCTTATCACAGAACGAATGCTTAAATCCCTACAGAGTACTGCTCAGCTTACTCTGAATACTTCTGCCGATGCTTCCAGCTTATTGTCATACCGAAAATGGTTAAAATCGAGTCCTACAAAATTGGGTCTTGATAGAATTACCATTAATGATCTGGTAATTTATGCAGTGGCTAAGACACTTCCCAGGTATACAGCTTTGAATGCTCATTTCCTTAAAGATAAGATACTTGAATTTGAACACGTACATCTGGGATTTGCTGTAGATTCACCACGAGGGCTTATGGTACCGATAATCCATAATGCCCACCTTTTATCATTAAAGGAAATTTCTCAAGAAGCAAGACGATTAAATACTGCCTGTCAAGAAGACACTATCTTGCCAGACGAACTTAATGGTGGGACTTTTACGGTAACCAATCTTGGGACAATGGGGATTGAAAGTTTTACGCCTATCTTGAATATTCCCCAGGTGGCAATTCTTGGTATATGCAGTATTTCTCTTAAACCAATTATGAAAGATACTGAAATAAAATTTATTCCACATATAGGTTTATCTCTTACCTTTGACCATCGAGCAGTAGATGGTGCTCCGGCAGCTAAATTCCTGCAGGAACTTAATACGGTAATAGCTAATTTTGATTTGAAACAGGTGAAATTACAATAATAGTAAAAGATATGTGATTTGATTATTATTAGAAAATAGCAAGATATTTTTTAAAGAAAGGAGAAGATTGTGCCTAAATCTATTTTTATTGACCCTAAAGAAGTTCGAAAGCCCCAGGTTCTTAAAATAAAAGATATTCCGGTAAACCAATATAAATCAGATATAAAAAAAGAGGTAAAAAAGTTAGGAAAAGAAAAGCTCCTTAAGATTTACTATGATATGCTTATAATTCGAGAATTTGAATCCATGCTTAATTCCATAAAAACCCAAGGATCTTATGGAGGAATTGAATACAATCATTTAGGTCCTGCTCATCTTTCTATTGGCCAGGAGGCAGCCGCCGTAGGTCAATGTATACCTTTAGCTATTGAAGATTTTATTTTCGGTTCTCATCGCAGCCATGGAGAAGTGCTAGCCAAGTGTTTTTCCGCCATAGATGAATTAGAGGAGAATGAACTTCTTAAGATAATGAAATCTTATATGGATGGAGCCTGCCTGAAAGTAGTAGAAAAGGAACATAAAGGCAATATTAAATCACTTGCTCAAGATTTTGTACTATACGGAGTTCTGGCAGAGATATTTGGACGGGCTAACGGTTTTAATAAGGGCTTGGGTGGTTCGATGCACGTTTTTTTTGCCCCCTTGGGTAGTATGCCCAATAATGCTATTGTGGGAGGGGCAGCGGATATTTCGGTAGGGGCTGCTCTCTTTAAAAGAATTAATCGAAAACCAGGTATGGTAATCTGTAATATCGGTGATGGTTCTATGGGTTGTGGCCCGGTATGGGAGGCAATTATGTTAGCAGCAATGGATCAATACCGCACACTTTGGGATAAAGATATTGGAGGTGCTCCTCCTATTCTATTTAATTTCTTCAATAATTTCTACGGCATGGGTGGCCAGACCTCAGGTGAAACTATGGGTTATAAAATTCTTGCCCGGGTAGGGGCTGGGGTAAACCCTGAAAACTTGCATACCGAACGGATTGACGGTTATAATCCTTTGGCAGTGGCCGATGCTATTGAAAGAAAGAAGAAAATCCTTCTTAAAGGGAATGGTCCGGTCTTACTTGATACCATCACTTATCGAATTTCCGGTCATTCACCCTCAGATGCCTCTTCTTATAGGACTAAAGAAGAGATTTCTGCCTGGCAAGAGAATGATTGTATTAAGGGATATGAAGATTACCTTAAGAAAAATAAAATTATAACCTCCGGTAAAGTAGATGCCTTAAAACAGGAAGTAACCTTGAGAATTGCTAAAGCCCTGAGGTTAGCAGCGTCTCTTGAAATCTCACCCAGGATCAATCCTGATTTTATGGAAACAGTAATGTTTTCTAACCGGTACAAAGATAGAATGGAACAACGAACACCGGAAGTCCTTATCCCCAAAGAAGATAACCCTCGGATTAGATCACTTACTCATAAATTTCGTTTTGCCTTAGATGAAAATGGCAAAACTTACCCCAAAGTAAAAGTCTTTACCTATCGTGATGCCCTCTTTGAGGCCATGCTTTATCGTTTTTATGAAGATCCGACTATGGTGGCTTATGGGGAAGAAAACCGTGACTGGGATGGGGCCTTTGCCGTATATCGAGGCTTGACCGATGCCCTTCCTTATCATCGATTATTCAATACACCTATCTCCGAAGGAGCTATTGTGGGTTCAGGTGCAGGATATGCTTTGTGTGGTGGACGTGTGGTGGTAGAGCTTATGTATAGTGATTTTATCGGACGGGCAGGAGATGAACTTTTCAATCAAGTCTCCAAATGGCAATCAATGTCAGCAGGTCTTCTTACTATGCCCCTTACCATTCGCGTTTCAGTAGGGAATAAATATGGTGCACAGCATTCTCAAGACTGGACTAGCCTGGTTGCGCATATTCCCGGTCTTAAAGTAATGTTTCCAGCTACCCCCTATGATGCTAAAGGAATGCTAAATCTCGCTTTACATGGTACAGACCCGGTAGTATTTTTTGAAAGCCAAAGACTTTATGATATAGGTGAGTTATTTGTGACAAGCGGAGTACCCGAAGATTATTACGAAATATCGGAAGGTGAACCAATAATTAGGAAAGAAGGAAAAGATATTACTATTCTTACTGTAGGTGCAGCTCTTTATAAGGGAATGGAGGCTGCAGAAGAACTTGAAAAGAAATATAAAGTTTCAGCAGAAGTAATCGACTTGAGATTTATTAATCCCCTAAACTATGATTTGATTATTAAATCTGTAAAGAAGACGGGAAAACTTGTACTTGTTTCCGATGCCTGTGAACGTGGTTCTTTTCTCCATACCATTGCTTCCTGTATTACCCAATTTGTATTTGACTATCTTGATGGCCCTGCGGTAGTGGTGGGCTCCCGTAACTGGATTACTCCAGCTGCCGAAATGGAATCTAGTTTCTTTCCTCAGAAAGAGTGGATTATCGATGCAATTCATGAACATCTTTATCCTTTAGATGGGCATCAAGTTACAACTGATCAGTCTACAACTGAGCAGATAAGGAGAAATAAATTTGGAGTATAAGATTGTTGTTGAAGATTAAAATCAGTTCGAGATTAAAAAATGAAGGATAAAATTATTCAGGAACTAAATGGCAGTAATAAAAGATCCAGACTTTTTGGATTAGAGAAAATCTATAAATCAATAGAAATAGGAGAAGGGCAATTTAAAAAAACAGAAGAGGTAAATAATCATGTGCATACTATATACTCTTTTAGTCCTTATTCACCTTCAATGGCTGCTTATTTAGCCTGGAAAGCTGGTCTTCAGGCTGTGGGGATTATGGATCATGATTCTGTTTCCGGTTGTAAGGAACTAATAGACGCTTGCAAGATAATAGGAATTGCCTCTACTGTAGGATTTGAATTACGAGTAAATTTTTCCGGAACTATAGTTGAAGGAAGAAAACTGAATAATCCGGATTCTAAAAATATAGGTTATATTGCTATTCATGGTATTCCCGAATCAAAGTTACAAGAAACCAAGAAATTTTTAAATCCCATTCAAGTAGCACGGAATAAAAGAAATAAAAAAATGTTGGACAATCTAAATAATTTAATTAAGGATTATGGGATAGAAGAAATTGATTTTAGAGAAGAGATTTACAATATTTCCCGGGCACAGGAAGGCGGGAGCATTACCGAACGTTATATTCTTTATGCCGTTGCTAGAAAAATTATTCAAAAAACGGGGAAAGGGGAAAAACTTATTTCATTTTTGAAAGATAATCTTGATATAGTGCTTTCCGAAAAGATTCATAAATTTCTCTTAGATGAAAATAATCAATTTTATTTATATGATCTTTTAGGAATATTAAAAAGCTCCTTTTTGGATAAAATTTTTATTCAACCTGATTATGAGGAGTGCATATCTGTATATGAGGCTGTAAAGTTCAGTAATTCTATAAATGCCATCCCTGCTTATGCTTATTTAGGAGATGTGACTGATTCACCCACAGGTGACAAGAGGGCTGAAAAGTTTGAAGATGATTTTTTAGAAGAACTGATTCCTGAATTAAAGAAAATAGGTTTTAAGGCAATTACTTATATGCCACCTCGTAATACTCTTAACCAGCTTTTACATTTGCAAAGACTCTGCAGAAAATATGAATTTATGGAAATAAGCGGGGTGGATATAAATAGTCCACGACAATCTTTTAATTACACCATAATTCTAAGACCAGAGTTTGCTCATCTAATTGAAGCAACCTGGGCTCTTATAGCCCACGAAAAACTGGCGAATTATGATGGAAAATATGCTTTATTTAATAATGGAAATCCCTTAAAAGGCAAATCACTTAAAGAGCGGATTGTAACATATAGCGAAATTGGTAAGAGAATAGATAGTCGACATCCTGAACTTGTTTACCAAAAAATAAACTTTTAAATAATTTTTTGATATTATTTCTCGGAGGAGAAAGATGAAAAATATCTATATAGAAACAATTACCCCACTTTTACGCGGTCTTACCTTTGATGGTGAACGGGGTAATATTAGTATATTTGAAGATGATTCAAAGAAAGTGGGTTTTGCTATTGATAAAATTAGATCAGAAGAGACTTTACCCCTTTATTTGAAAGGAGTAAAAAACCAAAATTTACTCAATAAGGAACAACTCGTGGAAAAAATAATTTCTTATACAATTGATAAGTTCAAAGATTATTTTAAGAAATATAAACAAAAACCAAAGATTGTAATTCTTGAAAATATTGGTATCTTTTACTTGGGAGAATCGTATGATGATGCGATCAACGTAAAAAATAATTTTGAAGATGTCTTAAAAAATATAAAAATTAAATCTAAACTCTCTGAACCTCAAGGTTGCACAGAGAAAAAAAATTTAAAGATAATAACAGATAATAATTGCAATCCAAGTTCGGAAGAGTGTGGTAATGATGGAAAATCAAATAGGAATAATATAGTGAAAAATAAAATAGCAGTAGTGACCGGAGGGGCCCAAGGTTTTGGAGAGAGCATAGTGAGAGAGCTGACAAAATCAGAATGCTTGGTCTTTATTGCCGACATTAATGTTAAAGGCGCACGCAAGCTGGCAGAGAAGCTAAATACTAAATATAAAAGGACAACAGCTTTACCTATAAAAGTAGATGTGACGGATGAGGATTCTGTTAAAAAAATGATATATGAGATTATTAAAAAAGCCGGTGGCATCGATATTTTTATAAGTAATGCAGGGGTATTGAAGGCTGGCAGCGTAAAAGAGATGGAATTTAGTGAATTTGCCTTGGTTAATGAAGTTAATTACTTTGGTTATTTTCTGTGCGTAAAACATGCCTCCAAAGTTATGGCACTTCAAAATATACCCAGTGAAAAATATTTTAGCGATATTATTCAGATTAACTCGAAATCCGGACTCAAAGGTTCCAATAAAAATAGTGCTTACGCAGGGAGCAAGTTTGGAAGCTTGGGTCTTACTCAGAGCTTTGCTTTAGAACTTATTGATGACAATATCAAAGTAAATTCTATTTGTCCGGGAAACTTTTTTGAAGGTCCTTTATGGTCTGATCCAGACAGAGGTCTTTTTGTTCAATACCTTAGAACCGGGAAAGTACCGGGTGCAAAAACCATTGAAGATGTGAAGAGTTTTTATGAGACAAAGGTTCCGATGAAGAGAGGTTGTACCGGTGAAGATGTGGTAAAAGCAATTTATTATCTAATCGATCAAAAGTATGAAACCGGTCAGGCTATTCCGGTAACCGGTGGCCAGGTAATGTTGAAATAAATTATTTTAGTTTTAGGAAGTAATGATAATGAAGACTAAAGCAGTAAGGTTATATGGAAAAAACGATTTGAGATTGGAAGAATTTGAATTACCGGCAATTAAGGATAACGAAATTCTTGCCCATATTATTTCAGATAGTCTCTGTATGTCTTCTTATAAAGCGGCAGTTCAGGGAGCTAATCATAAAAGAGTACCAACTAATGCAGTAGATAATCCGATTATAATCGGTCATGAATTTTGTGGTGAAATTATGGAGGTGGGCGAAAAGTGGCGACATAAATTCAAATCAGGCCAGAAGTTTGCTATCCAGCCTGCTCTAAATTATAAAGGAAGTCTTCATGCTCCCGGATATTCCTTCCCTTATATAGGTGGTGATGCCACTTATATTATTATCCCCAATGAAGTAATGGAGATGGATTGTTTATTAGAATATAAAGGAGATGCCTTTTACGGTGGGTCTTTAGCGGAGCCGATGTCTTGTATAATAGGAGCCTTTCATGCTGCCTATCATACAGTTCCCGGTAAGTACAATCATAATATGGATATAGTAGAAGGTGGAAATATGGCCATTTTGGCCGGCGCAGGACCGATGGGTCTTGGAGCAATAGATTATGCTATACACCGTGACAGAAAACCTATGCTACTGGTTGTTACTGATATTGATGAGTTAAGATTAAAAAGGGCATCCTCAATCCATACTCCGGAAGAAGCTAAAAAGAGAGGGGTCGAACTAAAATATATAAATACTAAAAATATAGAAAATTCGGAAGAATATCTTATTTCAATAACTCGAGGTAAAAAATACAATGATGTATTTGTTTTTGCACCGGTAAAAGAAGTTGTAGAGCAGGGTGATAGAATTTTAGCTAAAGATGGCTGTTTGAGCTTTTTTGCCGGTCCAACTGACCCAAAATTCTCAGCAATGCTTAATTTTTACAATGTACATTATATGTCGACTCATATTGTAGGAACGAGTGGTGGGAATACTCAGGATATGATTGAATCTCTGCAGATGATGGAAAAAAATCTTATAAATCCAGCTGCCATGGTTACTCATATCGGTGGATTAAATAGTGTGGTTAGTACTACTTTAAATCTTCCCAAAATATCAGGTAGCAAAAAGCTAATCTATACCAATATTGACTTGGAGCTTACTGCAATTTCCGATTTTAAGAAAAAAGGAAAGACTGACCCTCTATTTACTCAATTGGCGAAGATAGTAGAAAAGAATAATGGTTTGTGGTCGACAGAAGCTGAAAAGCACTTACTTAAAAATGCAAAATCTATATAATTGAAAGCTTTACTATTTTAAAAATATTTAAGGAGGAGTTTTTAAAAAATTAGTCACAATAAAATTGAAAACAGGGATATATTTTAAAGATTAAAGAAAGGAGGGATAGGGTTATTTATCCTGATTAAAATGAGAGATTATAAAACAAGTTATAAAATTTTGAAGTCCTCTTTGGAAGAAAAGGGAGTTAATGTAAGTAAAGTTGAGAAAAAGTTAAAGGCATTAAAGATTGAAACTCCAAGTTGGGGTTATTCAGATTCAGGAACTCGTTTTGCAATTTTTAAGCAAAAAGGAGCTGCTAAGAATGTAAAAGAAAAAATTCAGGACGCAGCAGAAGTACATAAGGTCACCGGTATATGTCCATCTATAGCTTTACATATCCCTTGGGATGTGACTGATAATTGGAATGCTCTTTTAGAATATTCTCTCTCTTTGGGAATAAAACCGGGAGCAATAAATCCTAATTTATTTCAGGACCCGGATTATAAATTAGGAAGTCTTTGCAACCCAGATGGAAAGGTGAGAAAAAAAGCTATTAATCATGTTCTGGAGTGCATCGATATCGCTAAGGCACTTAAATCTAAGGATATTTCTCTCTGGTTAGGCGATGGAACCAATTATCCCGGACAGGATGATATGAGAGAGAGAAAGCATAGATTGGAAGATAGCCTGAAAGAGATTTACGATAATTTACAAGACGATATGCGCATACTCATAGAATACAAATTTTTTGAACCGGCTTTTTATAATACTGAGATTGCTGATTGGGGTATGGCATATAATCTGTGTATGAAACTGGGTAATCGAGCAATGGTATTGGTTGATTTAGGGCATCATGCTTTGGGTACCAATATAGAACAGATAGTAGCCTATCTTTTAGATGAGGGAAAGTTGGGAGGATTTCATTTTAATAATAAAAAATATGCTGATGATGACCTTACGGTGGGATCTATAAATCCTTATGAATTTTTCCTTATTTTTAATGAACTGGTATCAGCAGAAGAGGATGGAATAAAGGCTGATATAGCTTATATGATAGACCAGTGTCACAATCTTAAACCAAAAATTGAAGAAATGATCCAAAGTGTTGAAAATATTCAAAAAACCTATGCAAAAGCTCTAATTGTAGATAGAAAATCTTTAAAGAAATTCCAACAAGACGAAGATATAATTATGGCTGAAAAGATAATAACTGAAGCTTTTGAAACTGATATAACACCTCTTTTATTTAAAGTAAGGGAAGAGATGGGGGTTCCTTTAGATCCTCTTGAATTTTTTAGAGATAGTGGATATTTAGAGAAGATTCAAATACAAAGGTAAATTTTATAGGTAAAAAGAAGGCAAGGGTAGTGTCATAATTTAAATTTGCAATTTGCGTTATTAAATAGTCTAATGAAAATTTTTTAAAATTCTTATTTTATTTTAACTTCTTTTACAGCCCATTAATTTTTCAATTATAAAACTTTAAAGAAAGCAAAAATGATGATTAATGCAAGTACCAAACTGCTATTAGAGGTTACTTTAATTCCAAAAGAATAGAATGCATTCTCCTTTTTTTTCACATCTTATCTTCCAAATAAAATCTGCTCTACATAATATTATGATTTTTAGTTATAATTTATATCATTCTTTGAAAATATTTTGATAAGGAATTATGGAATTATAGCTTATCTTCTGGTAGATAGAGCTTGAAATATTAATTTATTTAGAATTATTAAAAAAAATATTAAAAAAAGTATTGACATGAGAATAATAGTGTGTTAGAATGTTATAAAAGTAAAATAAAATGTTATAAAAATAACATTAAGGAGGTAAAAAAATGGACGTTTATACAGATGCATTAGGAATGATTGAAACGAGAGGTTTTGCGGCAATGGTAGAGGCATCAGATGCTATGGTGAAAGCCGCCAGGGTAGATTTGGTAGGCTATGAAAAAATTGGTGGCGGATACAATACTGCAATTGTACGTGGCGATGTAGCAGCTGTTAGAGCCGCTCTGGATGCTGGAAACGCAGCTGCCCAAAAAATCGGTGAAGTAATTTCTGTTCATATTATTCCACGACCACATAGTAATGTTGATAATGTTCTTCCTTTAGGTAGAGGTCCGGCCAAAAGCAAAAAAGAAAAAATGAGCACTGATTAATTGATTCGCCCATAATACAGGAGGAAAAAATATGATACTGGCAAAAGTAGTGGGTACGGTTGTATCAACCAGGAAAGAACCGAAAATTGAGGGTATAAAGTTTTTACTTCTGGAGAAAATTAATCCTTCTAACATGCAGGGGAAGGGTGATTATTTAGTGGCAATGGATAGCGTTGGTGCAGGATTAGGGGAAGTAGTCTTTTTTGTGGCCGGAAGTAGTTCCCGGATGACAGCTACTACTGAAGGCAAACCAAGTGATGCAACTATAATATCTATAGTCGATTTTATAGATATTAACGGGGAATATGTATACAGGAAAGACAAACAATAGCGAACAGCTTCTTCAGATTTAGAAAACTTAAAAAGAGGTTTTAGATGATATTTGGTAAAATTGTGGGAACTGTAGTTAGTACCCAAATAGATAAAGAAATAAAAGGGAAAAAATGTCTTCTTGTTCAAACTTGTAACCATAAAGGGGAAGTAGATGATAATTATTTGGTAGCCGTGGATCTCGTCGGAGCAGGAGTAGAAGAGATAGTGATAATATCTCAGGGAAGTTCTGCAAGACAGACAGAAGTTACCCATCAAAAACCAGTCGATTGTATAATTGTAGGAATTGTCGATATGGTCGAAGAACACAATAAAATTGTTTTTAAAAAATAGGAGATATAGTTTATAAGAAGGGGAATGACTTATGGCACTTGAAAACGTGCTAAGAGATATGGGAGTAGTAGGAGCTGGCGGTGCCGGTTTCCCCACCCATATTAAGGTAGCCAATAAATATGATGTAGTAATTGGAAATGGAGCAGAATGCGAACCTCTTCTTTACAATGATAAATATATTATAGAAAGACAAGGAGAAGAGGTAGTAAAAGGTTTAGAGTTAGTTATGCAGTCGACTGGTGCAAAAAAAGGGGTAATTGCCCTGAAAAAAAAAGACCTATCTATTGCGGGAAATATAAAAAAAGTTATAGCAGGAAAGAAAAATATATCACTATTCCTTCTTAAGGATTATTATCCGGTTGGTGATGAGTTTATCCTGGTACAGGAAATTACCGGCAAAATTATTCCGGA
>DAOUTX010000142.1 GCA_030668465.1 Atribacterota bacterium
GGAAGTATTTTCTAAATTTATAACCCCTAATACTTTATCTTCTACAATTACAGGAATTATTAAAAGTTGTTTTATCCGCCTACGAATTATCTTTATTTTTGAAAAATGTTTGTCATTTTCTAAGTCTTCAATATATAAGAATTTTTTGTTCTTAACCACCCAACCGATAGTATTTTCATTTTCAGCAAAAGTAATCTTATCAATATTTTTTTCACTCTTATCATAGGGAATTTTAATAAAGAAAATACGTTTCTTTTTATGTAAAAGCATAATTGAACCCCGCCTGCACCGCTTATTTTAATAGAAAAATCTAAAATAGTTTGTAAAACATCATCGAGTTTTAATGTCGAACTAATAGTTCGGGAGATCTGATAAAGTACGGATAGTTGGTCTTTAGATTTTTTTAACTCCAAGGTTCGAAATTTAACTTTCTCCTCTAATTTATTACTAAATTCTTCTAACTTTTTCTTGTTTTGACTTAATTCTTCATTTTTTTCTTTTAATATCTGACCAAAGTTTTTACCGGTAATAAAGATTAAAGTAAAGGCCACTCCTATAAGCAGGATGGTAGTAACAATATATTGACTATCTTGATAAAGATAATAAGGTAATTTAAATAGACTTTTATAGGGGATGAGATTAAAATATTCTAATAAAACTACAAGGCTATAACTAATAAAAGCGATAGAGGTAATGATTATTCCTTCTTTGGGGTTGGAGAAAACACTGGCATAAAGGAGGATAAAGACATAAAGAATGACCCCAATCCATAGTGCGCCACCAATATAATAAAAAATAGCGGTTATGAATGATATTCCTATAATATAGTGGATAAAATTGAAGTTTTTTAATGTTTTAAGATTAATTTCCCTCTTTTTTATAAAATATTGAGCTAAGTAGTTATAGGCAGCCCAACCAAAAATAAGAAATAAAATTTCCGTATAAAGAAAAATTTGGAAGAGATACTTTAAAATAAAAGTTGCAATAAAGAAAGCTGTTAAAGTGAAACAGCTAAAAGTACAATCGGTTATTAGTCTTACTTTTATATTTTCAATTTCTTCGTTTTCAGGACTTTGATTTAGATTGATAGTTCCACCACCTACTTTTTTTATAAAACTCTAGTTGAGTAATTTAATTTTACATATTCTTGATTAATTGTTACAAGTTTCTTTTAGGTAAATATGTTTTCTCCAAAATAAAAAAAGTTGGTAGTCTGGCGGTCATAGCATTAAAGTGCCTAAGACCCATAACTTTGCGTCCTACCCTTTCAGATAGTTTGCCTTTTTCAACTTTATAAAATAGTTGTTGAATTAAAAAAATATCCTTTATATTACTATATTCCCCATTTTTACTAAATTTAGACATAATTTTGTTAACTTTTATAGCTCCTTTATTTAAAACGCTTAGAATAGTTGGGTGAATCAAGATGTCAAATGTTGAGGCTCCTCTGACTCTGACTTTCTTCAAAATTCCTACATTGTGAATAGAAAAGGAAAAATAAATAAATATGGATTTGTAAGAGATATTTCAAGATTAAATTAAAAATAAAAAAAATATCAAAATTATACAGCTATTAGTAGGGTCAATTATTAATCTTCCTTTTATATTATTAAATTCTTCGTTTTTAAGATTTTGGTTTAGATTGGTAATTATCAATTCTCCTTAATTTAATTTTTAGGTAGAATTCCATATAATTGAGAAATATACTACACATTTTGTTAAAATCCTTCTTTTTTATCATTATTTTCTGAATTTTTTTATTTATTAATTAATTGCGGGATAAAAAACGAGAAATAAGTTGGCTTTGCAAATATAATTTTTTGGTATTATAATATTAACGAAATATAAAAAACCATTAATCAAATAATTCTAGATAGGGATAGAGAGAAGGCTAAAAACTATTAGCTCTAAAAGGATAAGTGGAATATATGAAAGGTAAAGAAAAAATCAAAGAGCAACTGCAAAATTAATTAATAAAATTGCTTACAAAAATTACTGAGTTAGAACATGTAAAAAGAAGGAAAATAAACAGCTCATCACGTATGGAAAAATATTTTAATTAACAGAAGGAGGTAATCAAATGAAAAAGATTAGATGGGGTATCCTGAGCACCGCTAAAATTGGTACCGAAACAGTGATTCCCGCTATGCAATTGGGCGAGTATTGCACGGTTACCGCTATCGCTTCACGCCAATTGAAAAAGGCACAGGCACAAGCCAGGCAATTAGGCATAGAGAAGGCTTATGGTTCCTACGAAGAACTGCTAGCCGACCTTGACATCGATGCTGTTTACATCCCGCTTCCCAACCATTTACATGTACCCTGGGCCATCAAGGCACTGAATGCTGGTAAACACGTTTTGTGCGAAAAACCCATTGGTCTGAATGTAGCCGAAGCTCAGAAATTGCTGGACACTTCCCGGAAGTTTCCACACCAAAAAGTCATGGAAGCATTTATGTATCGGCACCATCCGCAGTGGCAGTGGACAAGGCAAAAGGTTTTCGAGGGGAAGATTGGTGAAGTGCGGACGATTCAGACTTTCTTCTCCTACTACAATGCCGACCCCGATAATATTCGCAACAAAGCTGATATTGGCGGAGGGGGACTGATGGATATCGGTTGTTATTGTATTTCACTTTCGCGGTTTATCTTTGGAGTAGAGCCCTGGCGAGTTTGCGGCATTATGGAGGAGGATCCAAATATGAAAGTTGATCGTCTGATTTCTGGCATACTGGAGTTTAGCAGCGGTACTTCCACATTTACCTGTGCGACCCAGCTGGTGCCTTACCAGCGGGTTAATATCTTTGGCACCAAAGGGCGGATTGAAATCGAAATTCCTTTCAATGTCCCGTCTGACCGACCGTGCAAAGTATGGTATGGAGATGGCACCAGGATTGAAGAGGTTGTGCTGGATGTTTGTAATCAGTATACGATTCAGGGGGACCTGTTTTCCCGGGCAGTGCTGGAAGATAGAGAGGTCCCGATACCGCTGGAAGACGCTGTGGCAAATATGCAGGTGATCGAAGCACTCATCAGCAGTGCCAGGAGCAGAAGCTGGGTTAACCTTGAGACAAGCACTACTACCTAACGGCTAACTAAATTATCTTATATCTTGTATATGTGTTTATTAATGATGTGTCATTTCCATGAAAATGGGAATCTATCCTTTCCTCTCCATCTAATAACCAAAAACCAAAAACTTTTATTCAAAAGAAGGATTTTTCTTAGGTCTTGTTGTATCTTAATATTAGTATTTCAGAAATATTTATTAGTTAACTTTAAAGAATAGATGCAGTGAATCAGCATAAGTATCTGTGAGTAGATTATAAACCTAGATTGTAAACCATATTTAATTATTTAATCAATTAAAGGAGGAAAAATCCTATGGAAAAGAAGGAAGGCCGCCGTTCCGGAAAAGAAAGAAGATCAGAGGAGGGCCGCAGAAAATCTAGTGACCCAAATTACGAAGAAACTGAACGAAGAAGTGGCCAGGACAGAAGAACCGGCGAAGATAGAAGGAAACCCGAGAAATAGAATATCCTTACAAAAGAAATAGTTAAAATGAAAATTTTACTAATTAGCAGAAATAACCGATTTCAAATGGGAAGAATGGACCGAAGAGGAATGTGCAATAATTACTATTAAATAAAAGACTAATCATTTTTTAATTTAAAAACTTTACTCATATATA
>DAOUTX010000197.1 GCA_030668465.1 Atribacterota bacterium
GCTATTCGAGTGGGACTGGGTAAGATAAAGGGCATGGGAGAAAAGCATTTAAAATCCATTTTATCTCTCAGAGAAAAATGCAAAAGATTTAACTCCCTGTATGATTTCTGTTACAAAACTACACCTTTAAGAATTAATCAACCATTAATAGAAAATTTAATTAAGGTAGGTGCTCTCGACTTTACAGCTTATCCCCGTTCGGCATTATTGACCCTGCTTCCTCTTACTTTAAATGAAGCTAGAGAGAAGAAAGCCAAAGATGGGGCTCAAAACAAAATATCCGAAGAGAGGGAATTATATAATAGCGAACTTATTGCCTCTGACTCAATCCCTGCTTATCATTTTTCTAAATCTTTCCAAATGAGCTTAGAAAAGGAAATACTCGATATATATATAACTAACTATCCTTTAAAAAAATATGATAAAATATTAGCACACCTGCCGATTATGAATTCTAATCAACTGTTAAATTATTTTTATCAAAAAACAATCTTAATAAGGGGAATGCTAATCCAAGCAAGAAGACAATTTACCAGGCAAAAACAAGTCATGGCTTTCTTGCTCTTAGAAGATGAAGTAGGTTTTTTTGAAGTAATTACTTTCCCGGCTGTCTATCAAAAATATTCTAATCTCTTTCGCAAGGAAGCACCCCTTTTAATAGAAGGAGTTTTAAGCAAAGATAGCGGCGGCTCTAAAATAATCGCCCGGAAGATTGTGAATATAGACAGTATATAGTATGTAGTATTTAGTATATAGTAAAGAATAGCGTGGAGCGTATAGAAAAATACAGTGATGAGTAATGTGTAATGAGTAACAAGTTACGGATTGCATGTTTATAGGATAAAAGTCAGAAACCAGAATCCAGAAGCTAGAATAAGATAGTATCAAGTATATAGTATATTGTATATAGCAAAGAAAATAAAAGGAGAGAAAAAAGTAGGGGTGTATTGCATACGCCCTCTCTTGTAATAACGATTTATTTTAATTACGTAGGACAGGCTCGCTTGTCTGTAAATTACAAAAAAAGGGCACAATTCATTGTGCCCCTACACTTAAATCCTAGTTTCTTTAACGCGATACGAATTACTATTCACTAACGACTAATTTAATTGGCCGATCTGGCAATTGATAGATTGGTAGATTTTAAAGTTTTGAATTTTGAATTATAGTTTTACGCTTTTAGCTTTAAGTTTTTAGCTTTATAAACTATACGCTGTACGCTGTACGCTATATACTATATTATATATACTAGCTATAAATTAATTACATCAGAAAGGACATAAAGTGATGAGTGATAACAATCGCCTATCTATAATTCATTTAGATCTTGATGCCTTCTTCGCTTCGGTAGAACAAAGAGATAACCCCGTATATCGAGGAAAACCTCTTATTGTGGGAGGAATAAGTGTTGGAAAAGGGAATTCAAACCGAGGAGTGGTCTGTGCCGCTTCTTATGAAGCTCGTAAATACGGTGTTCACGCCGGTATGCCTATCTGGGAGGCTCGTCAAAAATGCCATGAAGGAATTTTTATCCCTTCTCAAATGAACAAATACTTAAAATCATCTAAAGAATTCTTTCAAATTTGCAGCAATTATACTCCCTTGATAGAACCGTTGAGTATAGATGAACTTTTCTTAGATGTATCGGGATGTGAATCACTCTTCGGTTCAAGCGAAACTATAGGAAGAAAGATTAAAGAAAGAGTTTATGAGGAATTAGGTCTTAAGGTATCTGTGGGGATATCAAAAAATAAATTTCTGGCAAAAATAGCTACTAACCTGGGGAAACCGGATGGTTTTTATATTATCCCTTCAAAAGATATTCAAAAAATTCTCTATCCCCTTCCTGTGTCTTCCCTCTGGGGTATAGGAAAAAAGACAGAAAAGCTGCTAAAAAAATCCGGTATTTACCTGGTAGAACAATTAGCCCGGATGCCTGATTCTATATTGGAAAACCTTCTGGGGAAAAACGGGAAAAAGATAAAACTTCTTGCTCAAGGAATAGATGAAAGTCCGGTTACTCCTCCATCAACAGCAAAATCTATTAGCAAAGAAACAACTTTCAGTACCAATGTAACTGAGAATGCAGTTCTAATAAAAGAATTGCTTATAATTTCTCAGCTGGTGGGATATGCAGCAAGAAAAAAAGGTTATAAAGGCAGGACCATTACTTTAAAAATAAGATTTCACAATTTTATTACTTTTAATAGATCTAAGACTTTAGAAAACCCTACCTATCTTGATGATATCATCTTTAAAACCGTGGTAGAGCTCCTTGACAAAGTAAGACACAAAAAAGGCGGGGTTAGACTTTTGGGAATAAAACTCTCTAATCTTACTTCGGGAAATGAAAGAAAACAATTGAAGTTCTTAAGAGACGAAGAGGACAAAAAAGATGATAAATTAGAAAAGCTTACTCGGTCTTTAGATAAAATCAGAGAAAAACATGGCTCTAAGGCCGTAACCCGAGCCAGCCTTCTGAAAATTATAAAAAATAACCGCAAAGTTCCTAACTAAATACACTTTTTA
>DAOUTX010000163.1 GCA_030668465.1 Atribacterota bacterium
CCACTTGTAAAGTTTTACATTTCAATTTATAATAAAAAAAGGAGGGAGTGGATAGGCTCTGGTGGGCCTTGCGGACTTCAAATCCGTGGGCGGTAATTAATTATAATTGTCGCGGTGGGTTCGATTCCTACCCCTCCCGCCATTAATTTTTCACTTCAAATACCAGCAAAGGAGATAATTTTACTAATTGAAAAATAATACAGATACGAACAATAATAATTTAAATTTATTGCTATCAAAGATTCCCAGTGTAGAAATAATTTTACAAAATAAAGCTCTACAACCTTTAATACAAAAACATTCCCGAAAAATGCTTACCCAAATAGTAAGAAAAGTTATCTCTGAAGAGAAAAAAAGTGCACATAAAAATGGCTCCCTGTATTCAGCGCAAGAAAGGATAAATAAAATTAAAGAATATTTTGAAAAAGAAAATCTATCTTTTTTACAAGGAGCAATAAACGGTAGCGGAGTAATTCTTCATACTAACCTGGGGAGAGCACCGCTTGGTAAAGAAATACTTGCAGCAGTTCAAACCTCTTTGCAGGGTTATAATAATTTAGAATATGATCTTACAGAAGGCATCAGAGGAAAAAGAGGAGAAATTGTCGAAAAATTACTTTGCACTCTCAGCCACTCAGAAAAAAGTTTGGTGGTTAATAATAATGCCGGAGCAATATTTTTGATATTAAATACTCTGGCTAAAAACAAAGAAGTAATTGTCTCCAGAGGGGAATTAGTTCAAATCGGGGGAGGATTCCGCATTCCGGAGATATTAGAACAAAGCGGCGCTCATCTTCGAGAAGTCGGAACTACTAACCAGACCTTTATCAAGGATTATGAAAAAGCAATTAATGATGATACTGCTTTAATATTAAAAGTCCATCAAAGTAATTTTAATATGAACGGTTTTGTTCATCAAGCTGAAGTTAAAGAACTTAAACAATTAGGGAAAAGATATAATTTACCGGTAATAGTAGACTTGGGCAGTGGAACATTTTTAAATACCGAGAATTTTGGATTAAAACACGAACCAACTGTTCAAGAAAGTATTAGAGCCGGTGCTGATATTGTTTGTTTTAGTACAGATAAACTCTTGGGAGGTCCTCAGGGAGGAGCTGTTTGTGGAAAAGAGATTTATCTGAAGAAAATTTCGCAGCATCCTTTATTCCGAACATTAAGAGTGGATAAAATAACTTTGGCTATCCTTCAGGAAATTTTATTATCTTATCTAAAAGGTGAGGCGATAATTAAAATTCCGGTTTGGAAAATGATTTCCTGCCCTTTAGAAAAAATTGCTATTCGCGGCCAAAATATCTGCCAAAAACTGAAAAAAGAAGATATCCCGGCATTTACCAAAGAAGGACAAACAGCTATAGGAGGAGGCTCTTTGCCCGGACAAACTTTACCCACCAAATTAATAATGATAAAACCTCCCTGTCCGGTAGAAATTTTTTCTAAAGAATTACGTTTATTTAGCCCACCACTTCTGGGAAGAAAAGAAAAAGAATTTTTTATCTTAGATCCTCGTTGTATTGACTCTTCATCAGACAATTTAGTAATAAAAATCATTACATCAGTCTATTTTAAAATGAAATAAAAAGAGGTTTTTATGTTTGTTTTCGGTACAGCGGGCCATATTGACCATGGCAAAACTGCTTTAATCTATGCTCTAACTTCCATAGACACTGATCGTTTACCCGAAGAAAAAGAAAGAGGTATGACTATTGACCTGGGATTTGCCTGGATGAAGTTTCCTTCCGGAGAAAAAGTGGGAATAGTCGATGTACCCGGGCACGAAAACCTTATAAAAAATATGATAGCCGGGGCAACCGGAATCGATGCAGTAATCTTAGTTATTGATGCCAATGAAGGTTGGATGCCCCAGACCGAAGAACATTTTCAAATCGTAGATTTACTTGATATAAAATACGGTATCATCGCCATAACCAAAATCGATTTGGTAGACCAAACCAGATTAAATTTTGTGGAAAAACAGATTAAAGAAAGGCTAAAAAACACCGCCCTGTTCAAAGCGCCCATAGTAAAAGTAAGTACGGTAAAAAATATAGGAATTGACCGGATAAAATCAGCCATCCAGAATTTAATCCCCCGGATGAAACCAAAAGGAGATATTGGAAAACCGAGATTATCAATTGACCGGGTCTTTAATATTAAAGGAAGCGGCACAGTAGTTACCGGTACTTTGATAGGGGGAACTCTTCATAGGGGAATGGCGGTAACCATTTTCCCTTCTTACAAAAAAACTCGCCTTAGAAATTTACAGACTTATAAAGAAACAACAGAAAAAGCCTTCCCCGGAAGCAGGGTAGCCCTCAATTTAGTAGGAATGGAAAAAAATGAGCTGCACAGAGGAGACATTGTCTTTGGAACCAAGCAGATTAAAGCCACTAAGAATATAGATGTCCGGATGCAGCTTCTCCCCCGGCTTAAAAAATATTCTTTAACTAATAGGTCAGAATTGTTTTTCTTCACCGGGACTAAAGAGATTTTGGCCAAAGTAATTCTTAACCAAAAGGAATACTTTAAGGCAGGCGAAAAAGGATTTGCTCAACTTCGCTTTAAAGAACCGTTGGCAACTTATTTGGGAGACCGCTTTATACTAAGAATACCCAGTCCACCCAAGACCATTGGCGGGGGCTTAATTGTCGATCCTTTAGCCCACAAACACCATTTTAAGGACAAATATACCGTTAATCTTTTACGAAAAAGAGCAAAACTTGACTTAGGTGAATTGATTTTAACTGAATTAAAAAAGAATATTTTTATCAAAAAAGATGATTTATTAATTAATAGTAACTATTCATATTCAGAAATTAGGGAAGTAGCGGAATTACTGGAAAAAGAAGACAAATTAATTGCTGCTAATTCCTGGCTGATTGATAAAAACTACTGGCAAGGGCAAAAAACAAAATTTATAAACAGGTTAAACCAGGAATATGAACTTTATCCCCTGCAAACCAGCTTTCCCTTAAATAAATTTCAGAGTTATTTCTATTATTTAAAACCGGAAATATTTAATTATTTAATAGATTTTCTGATTAATACAGATACAATAGGTTTAAAAAAAGGAATAATATTTTTACTCTCCCGTAAACCTAAAATCTCTTCGCA
>DAOUTX010000168.1 GCA_030668465.1 Atribacterota bacterium
GAAAAGATTTGGCGAAAAGTGAATCACCCTCACCGAAGTCTGAGTTTAAAATCTATTTTAGATGGTATACTGGAATTTAGCAGAATTTTTAAAGGGAAAATAATAACGGAAACAATGTTAATTAAAAATATTAATGATGATAGCCAAAATATAAAAAAAGTGGCTGATTTTTTAGGTAAGCTTAAACCGAGCCGGTCTTATTTGTCTCTTCCTATTCGTCCTCCAGCAGATAGTTGGGTACAGTTTCCTTCAGAGGAAGTTGTGAATCAGAGTTACAACCTCTTTAAAGAAAAGGTTGATCAAGTAGAATGTCTTATTGGCTATGAAGGTAATGCTTTTGCCTTTACCGGTGAAGTAGAAGAAGATATTTTGAGTATTACCTCAGTGCACCCCATGAGAGAAGAAGCGCTGAAGGATTTTTTAAAACGAGCTAAGTCTGATTGGTCAACTATACTTAAACTGATTAATAAGGGGCAATTGGTAGAAACAGACTATAAAGGGAATAAATTTTACATAAGAAAATTTTCAAAAGAAAATTATATTTAACTTAGAATCAAGACAGAAAAAAGGTAAGTAAGATGCCCAGGATTGAACCTTTTGAAAAATACAGTGAGAAATATGAAGATTGGTTTGAGAGGAATGAATTTGTTTATAAATCAGAAATTCAGGCCATTAAGGAATTATTACCTAAAATGAAGAAGGGGATAGAAATTGGGGTAGGAAGCGGTAGATTTGCCGTCCCTTTAGGTATAAAAACCGGTGTTGATCCCTCACCTCGGATGCGAGAGATTGCACAACAAAAAGGGGTTAAAGTTATTGATGCGGTAGCAGAGGAGCTCCCTTTTAAAAACTCTCAGTTTGAACTTGTCTTAATGGTTACTACGATTTGTTTTGTAGATAATTTAAATCTGGCTTTCAGAGAGGCCTACCGGATATTAAAATTGGGGGGTTATTTAATAATTGGATTTGTTGATAAAGATAGCCATTTGGGAAAATTATACCAACAAAATAAAAAAAAGAATGTATTTTATAAAATTGCCACTTTCTATTCCGTAAAGGAAGTGGTTTATAATTTAAATAAAGTTGGTTTAAAAGATTTTAATTTTAAACAAACAATATTTCATAGTTTAAATGAAATTAAAAGTGTTGAACCCGTAAAAGAAAATTATGGACAAGGCTCTTTTGTGGTGATAAGAGCAAGGAAATGAAAATAAATGAATTTAATTAAAAAAATTTCAACTTTTCCCAATATAAAGATAATAGGACTTATGACTATGGGGCCTCGTTTTGGAAATCCTGAGGACTCCCGTCCATATTTTATAGAAACGAGAAAAATATTTAAAAAGATAAGAGAACGTAGTTTACCTCGTATAGAAATGAAATACCTTTCAATGGGTATGACTAATTCATATCAGATAGCCATTGAAGAAAAAGCTAACATGGTAAGAATAGGCACCCTGATATTCGGAAAGAGAAAATATAAAAATTAATTAATAAAAAGAAATCAAGGACAATAGTAATCCATAAAGAACTATTATATGTCCTTTTATTTTATTTAAGAAGAAAAATTTAGGAGGAAGAAATGACAGAAAATACTAATGATAATATACAAAACTCTGATCAGGCCAGAAAAGGAAAAATGGCATCTAGTAAAAAACTTGATGAACAACTTAAACAAAATATGTCTAAAATAAAACATAAAATATTAGTACTTTCCAATAAAGGGGGAGTAGGAAAAAGTTCAGTAGCGGTTAATTTGGCTTGTTCTTTAAGTGAAAAGGGTTTTAAAGTAGGAATATTGGATGCTGACTTACACGGGCCATCGGTGGCTACAATGTTAGGATTTGAAGGAAAGAAATTGCAGGGGAGTTCGGAAGGAATAATTCCTAT
Organism: Atribacterota bacterium; assembly: GCA_030668465.1. Lineage (GTDB taxonomy): Bacteria > Atribacterota > Phoenicimicrobiia > Phoenicimicrobiales > Phoenicimicrobiaceae > Sediminicultor. Next base: position 1,891 of record DAOUTX010000168.1, read on the forward strand.
GAGCGTTTCTTCTGATTTAGTAGCAGTTTCTATGGCTTCTTTGATTGAAACTTCTGATGCTCCTCTTATTTGGAGAGGACCTTTAAAGATGATGGCTTTAAAGCAATTTTTAGGAGAGGTTGAATGGGGTAATTTGAATTATCTTATCATTGATTCGCCACCAGGAACCGGGGATGAACCCTTATCAATTTGCCAGCTCATTCCCGAATTAGAGGGAGGAATTATTGTTACTACTCCACAGGGAGTTGCTCTATTAGATTCTCGGAAATGTATAAATTTTCTAAAAAACCTTAACATACCTATTTTAGGCATTATAGAAAATATGAGTGGATTAAAATGTCCTCATTGTGGTAAAAATATCGATTTATTTAAATCCGGAGGAGGGGAAAAAGTAGCAGAAGAATTTAAAATACCTTTCTTGGGTAAAATTCCTATAGATACAGATATGGTGAATTCTACAGATGAGGGGAAACCATATATTTCTCAATATAAAAAATCAGAAACCGCACAAGTTTTTAATAAAGTAGTAGAATTAATTCTCGCTAAAATAAAATAGCAAAATTATTTTACACGGTCATGATACATTACATTAATTCTGTAGCGCAAAGGCATTGTCATGGTAAATACGGTGGAGGTATAGATAATGAAAATTACTATTGTTTATGATAATAAAATTGCAGAAAATATTGCAGAGTTAAAAGCAGGATGGGGTTTTTCCTGTTTTATACAGACAAAAGATAGAAATATTTTATTCGATACCGGGTGGGATGGTTATGTGCTTACTTCAAATATGCGATTATTAGGTTTAACTCTCCAAGATATAGATTCAGTAGTCATCTCTCATAGTCATTGGGATCATTGTGGAGGTCTTGCTCGATTATTACATTTAAATAATAAACTAAAGGTTTATATTCCAAAATCTTTTTCTAAGCATTTAAAGAAAGAGATTAAAAAAAGAAGTGATACTTATGAAATTAGTAAATCAAGGGAAATTTGTCCCAAAGTATATACTACTGGAGAAATAGAAGGATCTGTTATTACAGTTAAAACAAAAATCTTAATTAAAGAACAATCTCTAGTTATTTCAACCATTAAAGGTCTTGTGGTTATTACCGGTTGTGCCCATTCGGGGATAAAGAAGATATTAAACTCGGCAAATAAATTAGGAAAGGTTTATGGTTTGCTGGGAGGATTTCAC